>CAYOHT010000035.1:0-7608 GCA_964403815.1 uncultured Cocleimonas sp. | reverse complement strand
AAACGTAAAATCATAACAGACAGAATAAACAACCTTGGGACCATGATTATTTCTGCCTATGGGTTTGAGGCTGAAGCCCCTATTATCTCTAAAGTTAAAAACCTTAAAAAAGTCAGTAGCTGGCCTAGCGTTAGAATAAGCAACAACAAGCCTCTTTTTATTCAGTGTTTATATGAATCACCCAATAATGAAGTGTTTAGACTTCATCCTTACCCTCACCCTAAATCTACCTATTCCTCCTCTCCTCAACAGCCAGGAACACTGATTGAAATACCTTTGGGCGAAGAGCTTGCAGGAACCTCTACCATTACCTGTATAGGTAGTAAGAAAAACCTTAGGGGTGAATTCATGAATCTATTTGATACACAGTACAAACTTAGTAGGCTGTCCTCTGTCAAGGAGGTAATAAACTATTTAAAAGAAGAAACAGACAATATAACATTAATCGAAACAACAGAGGTTGTATTCAAATAGTAATATTTACCCACAAAAAAGGCCCTCAAACTTGAGGGCCTTTTTTGTAATCAACGATATGGTTTATTTTTTAAGTACTTCATATTCAACGCGACGATTCTGCGGCGCTGCAGGATTGGTGCCTCTCATTGGTTTTGTTTCACCAAAGCCATGAAAACGTACTAAATTTGCAGGTACGCCTTTTTTAACGAGAGCCGCTCTTACGCTTGATGCACGATTATGAGATAACAGCATATTATTTCTATCAGAACCAATTGAGTTGGTGTAACCATTGATAGATATTTGCTTTATTTCGCCTTTAGCAATTTGATATGTACGCGCTAATGCATCCACTTTAGCCAATGCGCGACCATCCAACTGATGAGATGCATTTGCAAACTGAAGGTGTGAGTTTGCACTTGTGCGTTTAGCGCGACGTTTAGCTTGATAAACTGATTTTCTCTTTCTAACAACAGGGTTTTTAACATCTTCACCCGCAAATGCTACAAATTTACCACCGCCAAGACCAAGATCAACCATAAGTCGGTTAACTTCCCTATCAACAACTAATGCACGTTTACGATGTTGCGCAGGCTTAACCTTAGCACTACCTGTGACAGCTTTATTACCACCAACAATAGAATTGAAATCATTTGCATCCCAAGCATTTGCTGACAGCGAACCTAAACCAAGTGCCATATAGCACGCCATTATTACAAGTTTACTTTTCATTTTTATCTCCGTTTTTTGATACATGACATCATTTTAACATATACATGGGGTAATATACAAATGATTACAAGGCCTAATACGCCAATAGACTCCTACCATTATACACAATTTTCTCTAATTGGGTATACCAGCTGTCGGTGATTTAAACTCGAACCCGAAAAACTTTGGATCTTCTGCAATAACTGCCGCTGAGAATATATAAAAAACATAGTTATATGTTTCATCGGGGATTTTGTAAGTCTGAATAAGCTGCCAAAAATTTCTTTCTCGTGGGTTATCAGGCATTTTTCTAATTAGCTTTTTAACGCGGTTATGCCCCCAGTTATAACCTGCCATAACAAGCAACCCTGATGCCTGTGCCTCTGTACTGTATATCTCTTTCAGATAACGAGCAGCCGCACCTGCTGCCTTACCAAAGTCATGACGCTCATCATCAGGGTCATAAACTCGCGTACCCGACAGTGGGCCAATCTTTAAACCAAATTCTGTTGCTGTTGTTGGGATAAACTGCCATGCACCTTTTGCAATACCCCAACGTGTTCTTGGGCCTATTGCCTTTGCATTAAAATTACTTTCTTGCATCGAAAGGTATAAAAACTGCGGGGGCAGCCCTTCCTTTTTTAAGGCATCTAAAGCCACTGTTTCATAACCATTATCATAGAGACGGCTCATCGCATTTCTCATTCGAGGTGAATGCTGCCAATAACGAATATACTTTTTTACTTCATCGACAAAGCCTGGCGGCAAGTCTATATCACACTCGCCGAAGTCACGTGCTACTTTTAGTATAAGCCAATCATCTCTATTTTTTGACAACGAGCTAACATCTAAAATACCCAACTCATCTATGTACTGACTATAGCGCTCACGCATTTTTTTTAGCTTTACTCGCTTTTTATCTACTGTGGCTAGCAATGCATCATCGTTACTCTTTTTTAATTGTAACTCTGTTTTTACCAAGTCCACTTCCAATGTTTTCATGTCGTAGAAGATATTGATAGCCAAATCTCTAGCGGTTGAAAGCTGGTTTTGCTGATAAGTTACCATGGCTATTGAGCCAACTAACAAAAGCGCTACGACACCTAGTACCCATTTATATTTTCCTGTTTTCTTTTTATTATCTTCGCGGATAACTTGGCGAACTATTTGCGTATACTCTCCCGCTTCACCTCCGTCATCACTTAAGTAACGACGAATAACTTCTTCGCGCGATGGCAAGTCCGAACCTGATGGTGAGGGTGACGGTGTTCTTATTTTTGTTTTCTCATCTTGGGTGACAATTTGCGTTACATCATCCGAAGATTTGGGGGAAACGTTAGCACTTAGCGCGCTTTGCCCCCCTGGAGGTTCTACATAAACAAAAGTATCCGATTTCCCTAATCGAAGTACGCATGGGATGGGTAAAGACTCATATGATATTTGCTTATCATCAATGAAGGAGCCATTGGTGCTATCCAGATCACGGATCATCCAACCAGCGGTGGGGTCTTTAATTATTTCAACATGATTACGGCTAACTTCCGCATCAACAATGCTTAAATCATTTTCTTCTGAGCGTCCAATCGTGAATGATCGGGCAAATAAAATCTCCTCTAACGTACTAGTGAAAGGACCAACCAAAGTAATTTGTATTGAGCCTTCCAAGCCATTGTCATTATTAGGAGGGGGCGGTGGCGAGCCTCCTGGAGACATAATAACTGTTCTATCATCATCCGTCATAATAATGGAGCATCGTAGAACAGGATTAGCTTTAGGGGATTTTTCATTTTAGTAAAGTAATATAGGGCAGAACAAGTTGGAATGAACATTAATATCTAATGAAGAAATATAAAAGTGCCTTTAATCTTATTCAAATAACCACGACAATGTAGCTCCTGATTAGCAAAGCAGAGAAGAAGTACCTACAATATTATTAACAAGCGGTTACTACAGCAAACTTCCTTTTAAAGGATGCTCCTTTACCCAGCCTGCAACACCCAAGTCATCGACAAAACATACTTTCAATTCTGTAACTGGAGTAGTTTCATCCCAAAACAGTTTGATATTACATTCTCCCTCGCGCTCAACATAGCTCCACACTTCTTCTTTGCCAAAACTCACACCATGTGAATCAGTGACAAAAACCAGTAAGTCTGCATCGGTTCTATCTTCAACACGACTTACATTAATATCGGCAACCGTTCTAACTTTTTCAACTTTTACTAAAGCCATCATACTCTCCTTAAAATAGGTATCCCAAGCCCTAATAAGCAATGTAGCGCAAAAATTCAATTACGTCTAGGTGCTATTTACTTGATAATAATTTATGCCATTAAAGCATATTACAATCATGTAAAGCTAGGGGGGTGTGCTACTGCCTATTAAAATTCAGATACACGGTTAATAAGCTCTCAATTTCAAGGCTATTTAAAGTTAAAAATAGTGAAGTACACCCCCCCACTTTTACATGATGTATTCACTTCTTCATACAGTGGCTTACATTTAGAGGCTTTAACTGCTTATGCAAACTATCAAAGAATTCTAACTCAAGGCAATTATCGGCACGACAGCCTTTAAAATATGCCTCATCTTCTGTTTCTATTTTTTTTAAATATTGCATGGCTGCCGCAAAAGTTACATAACGGTAATCTTAATTCTTCTCTTCGATGACAGGGTATTGATTTTTAATTTCTTCTAAGTCTTCATTTTGGGTATAAACAACAACCTTTATATCAAATTTAGCCTCACGATCTTCATTACAAGAATTCCATTGCCAGAAAGATCGACCTAATAACTTAGAGCTTATAACATCTGAACCAAAATCATCATATTTCAAAACAATATGGCAGGGAGAGTTAATATTCTCCTGATTCCTAGCATAGTAAATGATCAGTAAAGAAGATATTAGTAATGCTATGAATAATAATTTTTTCATTTCAAACCTATGGGAGAGAGCAGGTTGTTAATGCAAGAGAGTACAACAAATAATATTAAGCATAAAAGGAAGGCTGTATCTCTAACATAATCTGGAAACTATAAGCCTCCAGCAAACATTTTTTTACCTTCACCCCTGTACTCGATTGAAATATCACCTATTTGCCCCTTTTTTATTTGCTCAGGAGTAGGCTCTAAATTATTGTGATCTGGTCCAAACAATGTTTCAACCAATGGGTTTAGCTTTTGAATTAACCCATTTCCTGATTTGAAATTCCAGTTATCATCAAGAGCACCAACTACAGCAATTACACGGTAAGTATCATCACTCACATCAAATTGGGTACTCCTCATCAATGAAAAACCAACGCTACCATGAATATAAGCGGCATCTCCAGAGCTAATAGCTACACCAGAAGCCACAGGATAACTTCCAGTACCATAGAGGTTTGTAAAAATCATTTTACTTCCTCTTTGTGCGTACCTTTGTATTACAATATCATCAAAAGTGTAGCGCCCATTGGGGAGCTTGTAGTCTCCTCTTAAAAAACTTTTAATAACCGGAAAATGTATTGGCTCTATTAATCGACCATATCCTTTATTCATTACTTCCCGTTGAGGCATTCTGATAATTATATTGCTAAAATCAGGGATATACGCATCGTCATGAACAAAGCCTGTTTGATACGGGCTTGATGGTTGTCCATACTGAGCAAAGTTATTTATTTCATTATATTGTAAATCTGAGTAAAGGGAGCATTCCCATATTACTTTTCCTTTTTCTTTAAGCATTTTCCAAGACATTACATTCTCCTATGAATAAGAAACAATAAATAGAATGTTTTTTTCTTCTATGATAAGAATAAAGCTATTCTCCCAAAAAATATAATCATTATTCTTTCCTTCGATAGCCTCTAAAAAAGTCTTTTCATGATTCTCTAACCCAGCATTACACTGCATTCCTCCATATAGTATTTTTGAAGAAGTACTCATTCCATCTAATATAGACTTTTCTACTGGTGTTTTTTTCCATTCGGTTTTTTTTGATATTATAGCGCTTATATTATCGTACGATTTTGGTGTCAGAGAATAAACAGCAGAAAAACAGCTTATGTAATTAGTCGTATAAGAGACTTTTTCTCCTACATTCTTTTCAAGATAAGGAGGCAGACTTATATCGTTACAACCTGAAATAAGTAACAAAAAAGTTATGTAAGGTAATATTTTCTTTGCATCTAACATTTTTTAACCCGATTAAGATAATATTAATTAAACGCGGCAGGTTAGATCATCAAATATGAAATATATTAACAATCGTATACTTAGCCGAGTTTTTGTTGTGAGTTAGCTTATTGTTTTAATTTATAATAGCACACCCCCCTACTTTTACATGATGCATTCGATGCTTTGTTACCAAGTATTTTGCAAGAATACTATTCCGTATTATCAATGCTTGTTTATTTTTTACTGCGTAATCTCCTTCCTATAAATCCTCTATTTCTTTACTTCTCTCATAATCTAACTATCGCACTTAAATAACCATCTATAAATATTATGATTCTTTAAAATTTAGAATATGATAACCTTGCACCTATTTCAATCACGCTCACTACTAAAAAAGCAGGATTAATTATGGCTAATGCGAGTCAGACAAACCGTGAATTAGAGTTTATATCCCCCCTCGGAAAAGATGTTTTGTTAATACAAAACTTAACCGCCGTAGAAGAATTAGGCCGCCCTTTTCACTTTGACTTATCCCTGCGTAGCACTCAAGAGGATATTGATTTTGAAGCACTCCTAGGGAAAAATGTTTCCGTAAGGCTTGCCACATCGGTAATAGAACAGCGTTACTTTAACGGTTTTATAACCGAATTCACTCAAGATCAAAACAGCGAAGGTTTTGCAACTTACAAAGCTGTACTATCTCCTTGGCTATGGTTTTTAGAATTGACGAGAGATTGTCGTATTTTTCAAGAACAAAAAGCTACCGATATTATTGAATCCGTTTTTAGAGATAGCGGTTATTCCGATTATGAGCTTCGTTTAAACAACGACTATCGCTCACGTGAATACACAGTACAATACCGTGAAAGCGACTTTAATTTTGTCTCACGCTTAATGGAAGAAGAAGGTATTTACTACTTTTTCAAGCATGAAGAAGGCAAGCATACACTTGTTCTTTGTGATGGTTATGCTTCTCATGAACTTATTCCTGCGTACAATGCCATCCCTTATTATCCACCCGACGCTGCAACCGTACGAGACGAAGAGGTTATCAATTTTTGGCAACATACTCGTAAGGTTTTATCAGGTTCAGTTGCTCTGAATGATTATGATTTTAAACTTTCTAGGGCCGATATCAAAAACGATTATACTTTTCCTCAGCATCACGAAAAAGCAGACGCTGAAATTTATGATTACCCAGGGAAGTACATAACACCAGACGAAGGCCGCCACTACGCACGCATGCGCCAAGAAGAAATTCATGGTAATTACGCCATTATTAAAGGCAGCAGTACAGCACGCGAGTTTTCTGTTGGTGGCTTAATGAAAATGGTTAAACACCCTCGCGATGACCAAAATATAGAGTATCTTATCACCCACGTTGTTCATGACGTTGATCAAGATGCCTTTGGCTCAACAAAGGGCGGAGGGTCAGGTTTTAGTTATAACAATTTCTTTAATGTCATTGAAAGCCACACACCTTTTAGAACAAAACTTCGCCCTGCTCCAAGAGTTGATGGCCCTCAACATGCAAAAGTTGTTGGTCCTGCTGGAGAAGAAATTTATTGTGATGAGTTTGGACGAGTTAAAGTGCAATTCCCATGGGATCGATACGGTGAAAACAATGAAAACAGTTCTTGCTGGATTCGCGTGTCTCAAAACTGGGCTGGCGGAAACTGGGGACACATGGCAGTTCCCCGTATCGGGCAAGAAGTGATAGTAGATTTCTACGAAGGCAACCCTGATAGACCCATCATTACAGGTCGAACCTATAACGACTCCACCAAGGTGCCGTACCCACTCCCTGCCAATAAAACAAAAATGACGATTAAGTCAAACACGCACAAAGGCACAGGCTTTAACGAATTGCGTTTTGAAGATGAAGCAGGACAAGAAGAAGTCTTCATCCATGCGCAAAAAGATCAGAACAATGTTGTTTTAAACAATGAAACAACCGAAGTGGGGGTTAATCGTACCGAGCATGTGGGAAATGATGAAACCATTACCATTGACAATGATCGTACTGAAACAGTACACCATGATGAGAAAATCACCATTGATAATAATCGTACAGAATCTGTCGGTGTTGATGAGGACATTACGATTGGAAATAACCGTACTGAAAAAGTAGGCGTAAATGAAAAAATTAACATTGGTAAAAACCGAAAAGTAACGATTGGTAAAAACAAATCTGAAACTGTGGGTCAAAACAAAACCGAAACTATTGCAATAGCTAAAGCTTTATCGATTGGTGCGGCTTACCAAGTTTCTGTTGGTGCGGCGATG
>CAYOHT010000034.1:0-13126 GCA_964403815.1 uncultured Cocleimonas sp. | reverse complement strand
TGAGTTGTGTTACCGCCTACTTCAATTTCCATTTGTGTCACCTTATGCTTAATATACAATTTAAAATAAGTATATTATTAATTACTAATATGTATAAAAACCTTAATTATTCCACTATTTAGATATTTATGCTGGTGTATCGCACAGAGTTACGAGGTAAGTTTGCTGTACAGTTCAATCGCATGATCAACATCCTCATGAATTTCTAAACCTTTGCCCGTAAGTAAAATGGCAACATCGCTGTAGTCTCGGATCGTTTCCATACTGTGCGAAACCATAATCACGCTAGACTCCTCTCTTTTTGCGGCAAATGCAGCATGACATTTTTTTCTGAAACCTTGGTCACCTACACCCATGATTTCATCGACAAGATAAACATCAAAATTAATTGCCATACTTAAGGCAAAGGCTAGCCGAGACCGCATACCAGATGAGTAAGTTTTAATGGGTTCTTCAATATATTTGCCTAGCTCGGAGAAGTCTTTTACATACTCCGTGACATATTTAATATCAACATCGTATATACGACAAGCAAATCGCAAGTTTTCGATACCGGTAAGGTCACCATGAAAAGAACCCGTAAAGCCGAGTGGCCATGAGTACTTTCCTTTGCGAATAATCTTGCCACTATCTGCGTATTCACTCCCAGCAATTAATCGCAAAAGGGTGGACTTACCCGCGCCGTTAACACCCAGCACACCAATGTTTTTCTTTTCAAGAAATTTAAAGCTGACATTATCAAGAATGATATTTTTACCACCCTTAATATTGTAGGCCTTGCTGATATTCTTAAATTCAATCATATCTGGCGAGCTCTTTTACTGCTTATTCTTTCTGCGACTAAACCAACGATGAAAAACCCTAGACAAACCGATATGGCATAAGATGGGTCATATAAATTACTGTCAAAGCTTGAATAAAAGCCTGATCTAAACCACTCGACCAAGTGGATTAGCGGATTATACTTAACCATGGCATAAGCTTCGGCAGATAAAAAATCTGCGGTAAAAAAAACGCCAGAAATAAAATAAAGAGGTCGGGAAAAAGCTTTGTAGATATTTTTATAAGAAGGGTAATGCGGGATAATTGCGGCGTTAATCAAACCTATACCTGTAGCAAATAAGATGATTAAACCCGCAGCACTTATCATTTGTAAAAAGCTATCAATTTGAATGGAAATGTCAAAAAAAATGGCCGATCCTAAGAAAAATAGCATGACTAAAATTAGTGTAGATGTTTCGATAATAATGCGTGAGATTATAATATCTATTGGCATAACTTGTGGGTAGCCAAGCAGTGCCTTGTTTGCTGTTTTACCCAACATGACTTTATTTACGATATTGCTATAAAGTAGCCAAGGTATAATACCTGTTAAAATAAATAAAAATATGCTTTCACCGATAGGGCTGGCTCGCCCTAACGCAGAAAATATACCGATAAAAACAATCACATGGGCAAACGGCTCAAACAGCGCCCAAAAAAATCCAAGCCGACTATTGCCGTAGCGAGAGCGTGTTTCACGCAGCGCTAGCGCAGATATCACTCGCCCTTGTACACTTAATGCATTCCAGAATTCCACGATGTACTTACGTCCACCCTGCGTGATCTTTTATCGAAGCTACAATTAAACCTAATATTCCCCAAAGTAATAAACTTGCTAAAAATAATACAATAAAATCATTCGGTTGATTTGGTTTGGCAGGTTCATCGGGTAACCTTGGATTAACAATTACCGATAGATAACGGTGTTGTTTGGTTGCATCAATGCGTGCCTGTTCAATATTTAATAAAGCTGCCTCATAGGATTTTTCTGCAAAGCCTTGCTCGGTTAAAAGCTCTTCGTGTTTAGAGATGATGGTACTCATCGTTTTTGATTTTTTACCCGTGCTATAAGAGCTACGAGAGCGTTCTTTTATAATTTGCTGTTTAAGTCCAATAACAATATTCTTGGCTTCAATAACTTTTGGAGAAATATCAGGAAAAGAAAGCTTTAAACTTCGCAGGCTAGACTCTGCTTTTGCACGTTCTGCCTCAAGGCTTTCTACAAGGTTTAGTTTCGATTCGGCATTTTTCTCAGGGCTGAGCGCTTGCTCTTTATCACGAAAGACTCTGACATCTTTACGTGCTTTTTTTAAATTAATTTCAGCATTCTTCAATTCTTTTCTAGCAAACACTAAACTGTCTTGGCGAGATTTTTCAGAAATCTTATTGACCAGTTCTTCGCTCTCTCGTAGTACGGCTTTAATCACCGTTACTGCTTCTTCTGGCTCAAATGCCAAAACTTTTAAGGCGATAATTCCTGAAGCAGCATCAAACTCAACGCGAACTTTATTTTGCCAATATTCATTAATATCTTCGAGGCTGGCATCTTCTTTTAATCGTGAAAGCCAATCCTTATCTGTTCTTGAATACATCTTCCTGAGGTTAAAGTCTTCTTTGGTGCGTTCAATAACTTCACTGGATTCAATAAAGTCTTTAATGATTAAAGCGTCACGAGTAGATGAAACAGTACCAGGTAAACCCGTAAGCGCACCCAGCGGATCAGATTGCCCTTGGCCATTTTTTTCAATAGTGAAGTGAGCCAAGGTTTCATACTGATAGCTGGCGAACATCGTGTAATAAGTTACGCCAAGCGCTATTGGAGTGATAAAGAAAAGCCAGAACATGGCAGAGCGGAGAAATTTCATATTAGTTGACTTCTATTAATTAGTAATAAGATTAAGAAGTAAGTGATAAGCACACCCCCCTAGTTTTAAATGATAGTTTAATGATGATTTATAAAATCAATTCGAACGAGAAGTGGTTGCTAATAAGGCCCCTGCACCCACAAACAAGCTCCCCGTTATACGGTTAACCATTTTTGCACGCCCTTTAACTTGTAACCAAGGTAGTGCCTTATTTGCGAAGTAAGCATAAAGCATTAGCCACGTCATCTCAAAAACAATAAAGGTAATGCTTAAAATTAAAAACTGCGGCCATAACGCTGCTGTTGGGTTAATAAACTGTGGGAAAAGAGCGGTAAAAAATAGGATTGCCTTTGGATTGCTTGCGCCGACCATAAATCCGCTTAGATAAGTTGCCTTACGTGATTGTATTTTTGCTGATTTGCTCTTATCACCATCAACTAAAAAACTTTCATCTTTTGATAAAATTGCGCTCAAGCCTAAGTAAATAAGGTAAGCAACACCTGCCCATTTAATAATATTAAATAGCACTTCGGATGTCATAACCACCACGCCCATGCCCGTAAAGGATAGCGTCATAATAATGGTAATGGCAGACGTGCCACCTAGCGCGCCAAAGAACGCCTTTTTAATCCCGCCATTTAAACTATTGCTCACACTAAAAAGCACACTAGGGCCTGGTGTTGAAGTTAACACTAGCATCGTGAGCAAATAATAAAACCATGTTTCAAGTGTCATTTTTAATTTCCTTTTGACTATCTCAATATAGTGCTTCAGCGACTATAAAACAAAGCAATTACTCTGTAAATAAGGCTTTAGGTATCTCTATTCTAAGTACTCTCTATGTAGTGTAGAATAATTCCTTTTCACCAAGCTGGAACAACAACCTTTTGACCTTCGCTAACGTTATATTCATTGTCTTTTTACTAGTTTCCCTTCTTGTATTTATCGTGCTGGTTTTACTGATTCGCCAGATAAAAAAAGATGGGCGCTTACCTGCAGAAAAAATGCCAACACTGCTTATGGTCTTATTTCTGCCCGCAATCGTCATCTATGCGTTGGTTTTTAAAGGCATTGTAGATTGGAAATCTGAAATTGAATTTGAGAAAAATCACGTAGAGGTTGAAGGCTTTGTAGTTGGCGCATACGAGCCGTTGGCTGACTCTCAACGAGAATTGCTAATAACGCTCAAAGAAATGCAAACGCTACTTATAGAAATTGAAGAATTAGAAATAGCATTTCCAAGCCATGCTCATTTAGTTCAGCAGGTAAAAGAAGAATGGTATGCCAGCCGAAGTGGATTATACAAAGTTTACCAAGATACGGATCGCGAAGTTAGGCATGCATGGATTTCTCATAAAACCATGGACAGTAGTGACGTGCTGGCAAAATTTTCTAAGCAAGCCGTACAGCTTAATGCCAACATAAAACATGCAAAGAAAGACTATCAAGCCCAGCTTCACGCTGTACAAGCAACGCTAGTTAGAAACTTAGATGCCGCTAGACAACTACTTGATGCTAATCGAAAGCCAACTAAATCGAAAAAGCAAAGAGTAAAAAATGCAGAAACACTCAAACAAATAAAACATTTCAGTGATCGTACAAAAATAGAGTTAATTGATTTTTTAGCTAGAATTGATGGCAGATTAGCCGAAGAATTTGAAACACTGCGCGAACTTATTCGGCTATCAGGTCAACAAGCCGCAAAAGTAAGGAGTTACCTACTTGATAATAAAGACCTAGAAATCCCACTGGAAAAAGTTATCGCTGATTGGAATGATTTAGAAAAAAACAGCACCACCCGTATGAATCAAATTTTATATGCGGTTGAGGCGGAATACGTCGCTCTAAAACTAGGGTTGTCTCAGAATAATCCTGCTGTAAAAGCCATGCATGAAAGTTTATTATTAAACCTTCCAGCGATTGTTGGTCAAGCCTTTAAAGAGCGCAAAAGCATTGATCAAAGCTATAACTTTAAGATAACTAAATAGAAAGCACACCCCCCCACTTTTACATGATAGCTCGTTAGTTTTCCGTAACGACATCTAGAATTATATTAAGCCCATGAAGTGATTATTTATTAAGAGCAGGATAAAGTGCAACTAAGCTATCACTCGCTCGTTTTACGGCTTTTTTCTTTTGTGGCAACCCATCGTTTATTAGTTTGGCGAGCGCTTCACCACTCCATCCTTTCATATTCTGGCTATACAAGTTTTTTTCTAAATCTTTAATTAACTTTGCATCGCTCTTTTTTTGTAAACGTGCAGCTACCATCCCTAAATTTTGTAATGAATCATCATGCCAATAAACTTGTGCAAATTTGAGAAGGTTTTTTGATGCTTCCTGCTTATCATTGTTTTCACAAGCTTGTAGCAATGATGAACGCAAATTAGCTATTTTATTTCTTGATGGTTTATCTTGGTGGTTATCCTGCTTTTTAATCCAATATTTTTTCAATCTGTAAAATAAAATAGCGAATAATAAAAGGAGCGGAATCATAATAAGGAGTTTCCAAGTCCAGAAACTAGCTGGTTCTAAGTCTTTATCAGCCATAACAGATTTTTTTTCTGTAATAGACGATGGCTTTTGAGTGACCGCGTCTTTTGCTACAATATTTTCTTTAGCAGGCTTGGTAAGGTCAGGTGCAATATTAAGGTTCCATGCGGGTAACACAAAGGTCTTCTGCATTTTATTTTTTACATCCCACCAATCTACTTTTATTTTAGGAATAACCACTTTCCCAGAACCATCGGGTATATAAGTGATGTTAATATTTTGAACGCCATAAACGGTATTGCCATCAGTTTCCGTCACAAATTTTGCTTTATTTGGATAAACCTTCATGTTTTTAGGTTTAGGTATGCTTATATCAGGTATTTGAGAACCCGCTAAACCTTTGGCTTGTAGCGTTAATATACGTGTAATGGGCTCACCTTCTTTTAGTACTGGCGGGTTTTTAGCCCAGCTATCTTTTATAACTAAATCCTCTGCCGGTAGCCACAACTTACCGGTAAAAGCTTTTGGTACGGGTAAAACATCTACATCTATAGCGTCTCCTTTTATAGCAAAGGGCTTGCTTGGACCTTGAGAGCGGCGAGAAAAAAAGCCCCCACTAAAACTATCTCGAAAGAAAGGATCATTCATGAAATCTTCAAGCATATTATTTGCCATATCAGTTTCATCCATGCGAAAACGCTTCGCATCAGCTCCTGACAACCCTATCCGTCCTTTTACTGTAGCGGCAGGTATATGTAAGCTACCGCTTTTTTCAGGTGATATTACAAAGTTCTTTTCGACGACGGTAAAGCGTTTTCCTGCTCTCACAACGGAGTAGCGTTTATCTCTTCCAAGCTTTTCTAAAATAGCATTTTTAATAACGGGAATTTCAATTGGTGCCCTTTGGATAGTGGAATCATAAAAAAGTTTTACGGTGTATGGAATCTGCTGTTGCACAAATGTTTTATTGCCTTCTGTGCCTATGATGGTTTCTAAAAAAACATGTTTTTTTGTTTCAGCCACTATTTCGGGCGGCAAGTCGGTAACTTTTATATCTATTATTGCTGTTTTTTCTTTTCCAATAGTAATAGCGGGAATTTGTAAAAAGCCTTTGCGTCTTGGCTGTAATTCAATTGTCCAACTATTTTTAAGTGAAACTTTGCCGTTTAAGTTAAAACTTTGTTTGCTTGTTCTAACTTGTCCCACAAAAAAGTTTTTATGTAATACGGAGAAGTCTGGCTCTGCATCATTGTTTTGTGTGGAATCAATCTTTAAGGTAATAGGGTCGCCTTCATAAAAGGAGGTCTGATTTAAATGT
Source organism: uncultured Cocleimonas sp. (assembly GCA_964403815.1). GTDB lineage: Bacteria > Pseudomonadota > Gammaproteobacteria > Thiotrichales > Thiotrichaceae > Cocleimonas. Next base: position 6,628 of record CAYOHT010000034.1, on the reverse strand, counting down.
GCCTTTACCTCGGCAAAGGCAGGCATTACCGACACAGAGCTCAGTAAAATAATGAATAGTTTTTTTAATATTTTATTAATTAGGTCTTCCTTTAGGGTAATAATTACCAAGGTTGGGTCTCTTTTGTAGGGTTTCTACGTTGTTTATACTGATATTTAAACTTACGACGTAGTAACCCGCCTGGATCATCAGGAATACGACGAATCCATTGTTCTGCCGCCATTTTCTCTTCTTTATTTAGTTCATCAGCTTCTGCTTTAATTCCTTTCTTGTTAACGCTTTTTGTTTCTTGCTTCTCATTCTTTGACTTGTTTTGGTTGTTTTTAACTTTATCTATTTGCTCTTCTTCGTTGGGTTCTTCCTTCTTATTTTGTTCTAGTTTTTTATTAGCTTCTGAAAATTGATTATCAGACTTATTGTCATCTTTTTTACCTTTCCCACTGTTCTTTTTGTCTTCTTCACCCTTGCTACCTTGCTTGCTGTCATCATTTTTTTCTTTACCGTCTTTATTTGGCTTTCCACCTTTGTTATTTTTTTTATCATTGCCTTCCTTTTTTGACTCTCCATTTTTTTGATCTTTTTTTGAATCCGCTTTTTTATGTTTCTTTTGCTTTAATAGCTTTTCAACAACGCTTTTGTTTTTCTTCGCATCATCCATATTAGGTTGTAATTTTAATGCTTGGTTATACGCTTCAATCGCTTCTTTATACTTTTCTAGCTTTGCCAATACATTGCCTGAATTATAGTGTGCGCTCGCTCCTGAGGCTTGTTTAAAATATTTAAGTGCCGCCTCATAATCTTCATTTTTATAATTAGCCGTACCAAGCCTCATGGGGTTTGTTGAAAGCTTTTTTGCTTTATCATATTGTTTATTTTGTAATGCAATATCAGCGAGTTGTTCATTGTTTTTCCAGAGTTTATTCCATATATTCCCAAGTGTTTGACCTGGTACATCTACTTGTTCTGATGGCGTTGCCATTGCGGGTTGTGGTTGCACAAATCCAATAAAGCTTGCCGCTATTAATACGCTAAACAACCAGCCACGACGAAACGCCAAAGCGGCTAGAGGCAATAGTAATAATAAAATAAAAGGCCCTGTTGATTTCCAATCATCACCTTTCACATCATCACTTTTCTCTTGTGCTGATTTATTTAAAGCTAAAGGCTTGCCTAATACGCTTTGCAGATCGGTGTTGTTGGTGCTGATTAAATGGTATTTTCCGCCACCCTTCTGGGCTATTTTTTGTAAATTATCTGCTTCAAGCTTTACGGTTATATTTTCTCCATTACGGTATTTTATTGCTGGTAATATTCCGCCTGCCTTTGTTCCAACGCCTATTACGGATAGAGAATGCCCAGACCGATTAATACTATTCGCCATATCAAGCGTGGCATCAATGTCGCTAACACCATCGGCAATTAACAATACTTTTCCATTATTTACACCTGCTTGTAGTAATAGTTCGTAAGCTTTTTTTAGACCCAAATCAACGCGACTACCTTGCGAGGGCATAATACTTGGGGTAAGCACTTCCAATAATGCCCGAATAGTTTCAACATCGCGTGTTAAAGGTGAGGCCGTAAAAGCGTCACCAGCAAACAATACTAAACCAATTTGCCCCTCTTCTTTTGCTGTAAAGTCTTCTGATAAAATATCTTCTATTTTAAAGCGTGCGCGCGCAAGGCGTGACGGTTTCAAATCCGCGATTAACATTGAGCTAGATAAATCTAATACGATAACGCGTGCGGTATTAGTTTGAAAAACAGGGCGAGGGACCTTCTCCCAAACAGGGTCAGCAAGCGCAAAGGTGGCGATGATCCAACCAATAGCGAGCAACGACTTCCCCAATATACAAGAGCTACCTTGTATTGTATTTGAGCCACTTAGCAATAAAGGCAACAGCTTTGGGTCAATCACTTTTGCCCAAGCTTTGGAGTCACTGGCGGTGGTGCGAGACATAAACCACCAGACAATAGCTAGCGGAATGAGTGCTAAAAACCAATAGGGTTGTAGGAAGTGTAATTGACTTAGCATAGTCTGCCTACATTAAATGACCCTGTAAAAGTGGGGGGGTGTGCTTTAACATTATCCCTTATTTTCTTGTCTGATCCCTCGGCGGGCTCTTTGGTGAGCCCTAAAAAGCAAGCTCTGCTGAGCGGGGTTGATGCACACCCCCCCACTTTTATAGGATGTTTTTGGTTAACTTCTTTTAGGGCGATAGTCATTTAACTCACCCTTCTCAACGTTATAGAGCCGAACAAACCAATGATAAAGCTATACAAAGCAACAAGCATACTAAGTAATAAAGCAATGGCTAAGGGATAGTAATACAGCTCTTGAACAGGACGATAATTTAATGAATCTTTAGATATAGGTTCAATTTCATCGAGTAATTTATAAATTTTTGATAGCTCTTCAACATCGCGCGCTCTAAAATACTTCCCGTTGGTTTTTTCGGTAATGGCTTTTAGTGTTGGCTCATCCAAATCTGTTCCACCCACGCGCTGTCGCCCAAAGGGAGTCTGTACAATGCGTGAGTCGGCACCCACACCTATAGCATATATTTTTACTTTCTCTTGGGCTGCGAGGTCGGCGGCTTTAAGCGGGCTCACATTGCCTGCGGTACTTGCACCATCTGTGAGTAAAATTAATACTCGGTTTTTTTCATCTTCTTTGCGCAAGCGTTTTACGGCTAGACCGATAGCATCACCAATCGCCGTACTATCTCCTGCCAAACCAAATGTAGCTTCGCCTAGCAATATATTCACTGTTTTACGGTCGAATGTGAGGGGTACTTGTAAATAAGCTTGGCTACCAAACAGAATAAGCCCAATACGATCCCCCTTGCGTTTACTAATAAAGTCGCTTGCAACGGCTTTAACAGCAGTAAGTCGCATAACAGCTCTATTATTAATAACCATATCGGTAGCATCCATCGAACGCGATATATCCACCGCCATCATTAAGCTGCGTCCTGTAATATTTTGTTTAATCGTATCGCCAACAAACTGCGGACGTGCAGCAGCCGTAACTAATAATAGCCAAGCAATTAATGCTAAAAGTAAGCGCGGCATTGAACGTGACTTTTTCTGTGTTTTTAAACCTGAGTGCAAGCTTTTGAAAAAAGGAATTCGTAAAGCAACTGCGCCACTAACGGGCGTAGGTGGAAATAAAAATCGAACCATAAAAGGCAGCGGCAACAATATAAAAGCCCAAAGAAAAGCAAATTCAAGATGGCTGCTGGTGAAGCTGGTAAATAAATCACTCATGAGTTAGCCCTGACGACCTTGCGAGTCCAGCTCCTAACCAGTGGAATAAGCTCTTTGATATTTAGGTTTTCGACTTCTTTTTCAAGGCGGTAAGGCGCTTCAATTAAAATACGCCCAGCACCACGGCTAAAGCCTTGCGTATCGCCTGAGTCATCTAAAAACTGTAACCAACTTCCGCCTGTTAGACTGGCAATCTTACTCCGTGGATAATAAGTTACGGCAATTTGGCGCAATAATATATTTATTTCAGCAACAACAGCATTGCTCGGATTGGCTTTTAGCTTTTCTTCTAGTGAATCAAACTTGGAAAATATTTTTGCTCGATATTTTCTTTGTTTGGCCCGTTTTAAAATTTTAACGATCAACCAAGTAACAACGACAACAACTATCGCGAGCAATAGCCACCAGCCTAGCGCAAGCGGCCAAAAGCTGGCACTTTCAGGGAGGTGAATATCTTGTAGTTGAAGTGTTTCCATTGATATATGTCTACGCCTATGCCACTCGGGATGCAACAGAAGCGCGCCGCGCCGTATTGCCAAAACTTTGCTGTAATGTGAGTAAAATATCATCTGCAGTTGATATTTGTACTAATGGAATATTATGCTGTTTCATCAGCGTTGCTACGACTTGGTGGTGTTGATTAAAAAACTGCTGGTAGCGTTTACGCCCCTTTTTTGAGCGCGTATCCAATATTCCTGCATTATTACCATCCGTCACGCTATAGCGCTCGGGAGGTGGCGGCGTCATTTCTAATGGGTCAACTATTTGAATAGCTTGAATGTCATTGTGCCGAGAAAGCCGTTGTAAATGTTGCGCTGTTTCATCATCAATATTGTAAAAATCACTGATTAAGAAAACCAACGTCCCAGGGTGAGCCAAATGACGAAGACGTTTAAGCTGATCATTCAAACTAGTGTGATGGCTCGTAGAATGCATTGCCTTTTGCGGGTTTGAGTGAGGCACAAGTTCACGGATTAATTGCAACGCCCCTCGCTTGCCCATTTTCGGTGGAAGCTCTCGATGCGTTTGGTTTTCATCCCCTTCGGTAATCAATAACGCGCCAATACGGTCACCTCGACTAGCAACTGCCCATGCTAATAACGCCGCTGTCTTCGCTGCGACGACGGACTTTAGTACATTTACCGAACCAAAAAACATCCCTAAATTAAAGTCCACCAATAATACGATAGGTCGTTCGCGTTCTTCTTGATAAAGTTTGGTATGGGGCTTTCCTGAGCGCGCCGTTACGCGCCAGTCCATATTACGAATATCATCACCTGCTTGGTAAAGGCGTGACTCTTGATAGTCCATTCCACGCCCGCGAAAACGTGAACGATGTGATCCTGTTGTTGATGCGCTAGCATAAGAGCGACGGTTTAAATTGAGTTTGCGTGCTTGTTGCTGTAACCCGATAAGGTCGCTTGCGGTGACATGTGTACCCGCATTTATTGCTAGGCCTTCAGAACCCCCAGTAGGTTTTGTAGGCTTTATTTTAGACAATTGAAACCAGCGTTTTAAAAATCTCACGTTAAAATCCTTAAGGCTCTCTGATTAAGAGACGGGCACCAGCTTGATCAGCTCCGCGATAACATTATCAGGCGTAATGCCTTCTGCCTCTGCCTCGTAAGAAAGCAAAATACGATGACGAAGCACTTCATACGCAACAGCTTGCACATCTTCTGGTGAAACATAGTCGCGCTCATTTAACCAAGCATTTGCTTTTGCACAACGATCTAATGAAATGGTGGCACGTGGGCTTCCACCATAGCTGATCCAACGTGCCAGCTCTTCGCTATATGCTGATGGGTTACGGCTTGCGAGTACCAACTGCACTAAATATTCCTGCACAGGTTCTGCCATGTGGATATTAAGCACTTCTTGTTGTGCAGTTTCTACATTTTTCCTACTTAGTTTAACAGTTGCTTCATCCGATTTTTTAAAGGATTGTTTCGCTTGCTGGCGCGCAAGTTCAAGTATTAATTGTTCTGCCTTAGCAGTTGGGTAATCAATACAAATATGCATTAAAAAACGATCAAGCTGTGCTTCTGGCAATGGATAGGTGCCTTCTTGCTCTATTGGATTTTGTGTTGCCATCACCAAAAAAGGGCGTGGTAAAGGGTAAGTAGTGCTGCCTACCGTTATCTGATGCTCACCCATTGCTTCTAATAAAGCAGATTGCACCTTTGCTGGGGCACGGTTAATTTCATCTGCCAAAACAAGGTTATGAAATAAGGGCCCTTTTTGGAAAACAAACTCACCTGTTTCAGGGCGATAAACATCACTGCCTGTTAAATCACCAGGGAGTAAATCAGGGGTGAATTGCAAGCGATGAAAGTCACCTTCAAGCACCGCAGACAACTCTTTAATTGCCGTTGTTTTTGCAAGACCTGGCGCACCTTCAACCAGTAAATGCCCATCCGCCAACAAAGCAATTAACAAGCGATCAACCAATAAGTTTTGGTCAATAATTCGAGTTTGTAAATATTTGCGCACCTGTGTAAATACGGCGTGGCTATTATTATTTTCTGTACTCATTTAAATATAATTACCTTAATGATTTTTAGTTTTTTGATAATAAATAATAGAGGTTCTAACTTTTATTACAATGATTTTTATTGAATATTTCTCTTATTTCAAAGAAATAACAATCTCTTCCTCAATTTGCGTTTCAATACAGTTTTCATCATTACCGTTTCGATCAACGACAATAAACTCATTTGTTCCGTCATTAATAGGCATTAAGTAATGATGCCAAACGCCCTTGTGGTAATTTACACCTTGTTTTCCATCGCTGATAAATAATTCTAGCTTGGCAGTATCAAGCGTTTCAGCAGGGATTGACACTAAAATTAAAAATGGACTTTCACACAGCGGATAAAACATTTGACTACCCAGCGGGTGATATTCCATTTTTTCGACATCAAAAGGGAATTCCACCGCGCCCGACTTAACAAGGCTGATGCAGGTTTTACCGCCGTCATCTTCCACATCAATATCAGCTAAATCATAATAACGTGTGGCTAAGCCATAATTCATTGAGAATTCTTTTTTGGCAGAATGAATATCTACAACTTCTCCATAAGGGGCAAAGGATTCTGCAGTTAGTGGTTTTGGTATGAGTAACATTAGCGAAGTCCTTAGCGAATCGTTCCGTGAAGTCTCAAGCGGCTAACACCGCCATCAGGAAAGATATTGAGACGAATATGACTAACGGTTCCTAAACCTGTAACTTGACCAGAGAAGTGATGCTCAACATCCATTTCTAATTTTTGCTCAGGGAGTAGTTCTTGCCAAGTCTCACTTGAGAAAGTTCCGCCATGCTCAGGGCCACGCTTCTCGATCTTCTCCATCATTTTTT
>CAYOHT010000033.1:1246-13207 GCA_964403815.1 uncultured Cocleimonas sp. | reverse complement strand
TTTTTTGAAATCCATTTTTTGAACCCTGATTATTTTTATTATTGATTCAAGTATTTTAGAATAGGGCGCTACTAGATTGAAGCAAAATCCGATTAAGTGTAGTCTTAAGAACATTAATAATGAGTGAAGCATATGTCAGTTGATAAAATTTATCTGGATGCCAATGAACTTTTATTGGATTCCTATCGTTTAGGAATCAATATCTTAAACAGTGGTTTTAAACCAGACTACATCGTTGGTATATGGCGTGGGGGCACGCCTGTTGGTATAGCGGTACAAGAAATATTACATTACCTTGGAGTGGAATCGGATCATATCGCAATTCGAACATCGTCTTATTATGGAATTGGAAAGCAAGATAAAACCGTGAAGGTGCATGGCTTAGAATATATTCTTAATAATATTAATTATGAAGATAATTTGTTGTTGGTGGATGATGTTTTTGATTCGGGTAGAAGTATTCAAGCAGTCATAAAATCACTTAAAAAGAAAGCAAGACGAAATGCTCCTCACGATATTCGTATTGCTGTTCCTTGGTTTAAGCCTAATAAAAATGTGACTAAAATCACCCCTGACTATTACTTACACTCAACGGATGATTGGCTAGTCTTTCCGCATGAGCTTGATGGGTTGGATGAGAAAGAAATTTTTACTAATAAACCTGGGCTAAAAGAGATCATGAAAACTTATAAGAAGCAATAGCACCAGGTTTGTCATGTAAAACTAGGGGGGTGTGATTAAGACTAAAGTTTATGCCGAGCGAATTGAAGCACACCCCCCTTGTTTTACATGATATATCGGTTCTTTAAGTATTTGCTCATTTCGAACCAAAGACTTAGCGAGAATCATAGAAAAGTGATAGAATAATGAGCAGTGTAACCTTGTTTTTTTATTGGATTATACATTAAGGGCGAATCAAACTTGAAAAACAATTATAAAATCAATCCAAGTTGATGATAATTAAGTAGTAACAATTATATTTAAAGAGTAAAAAAATGGGCTTTTTGAGCATACCTTGTTTGTCTAAAAACATGATAAAGCAAACAACAAAACAATCAGTAGATAAACCTATAAACCGACCTATGACAATAAATGTAACAAAGGCTTATTTAGCGGGTCTGTTGTTTTCTGCACTGTCTAGTGTGCCAGCTATAGCTGAAGAGTCTGCGCAGATTAACCTGCGAGATGTGGAAATTCCAACATTAATTGAAACTGTATCGCGTATCACAGGTAAAAACTTTGTGGTTGACCCTCGTGTAAAAGGCAAGGTTACGGTCATCACCAATAGCGATATGGATGCGGATGAGTTGTATGAGACATTCTTATCTATTTTACAAGTACATGGGTTTTCTGCTGTACCTTCTGGGGCAAACTTAATTAAGGTTGTGCCTTCAAATCAAGCTAAACAGCAACCTGTTCCTGTTGTGGGTGAGGATGAGGAAAAAAAGCCAAGAAGTAGGAGAACTAAGCGTAACGCTGATGAATTAATTACACGTGTTATTCGCGTAGAGCATGTGCCAGCGGCGATGCTTGTACCTATTTTACGACCGTTAGTGCCCAGTACGGGGCAATTACAAGCCTATGGGCCAAGTAATACGATTTTAATTTCTGATAGAGCGGCAAATATTGAGCGCTTGGTTAAAGTAATCAAACGCATGGATAGAGCTGATGATGAAGAGCTAGAAGTTGTCCCTTTAAAATTTGCATCAGCAAAAGATTTGGCACAGACAATTCAAACCTTGCAGAAGTCTTCAATTAAAGGTGCAAAGTCAAAAAATAAAATATCAGCCGATGTGCGTACTAATAGCTTATTGTTAAGTGGTGATAAATCATCAAGACAACAGGTGAGAAAAATAATTGCAAAACTCGATACTTATCAGCGGGTTGAAGAGAAAACTAAAGTTGTATACTTAAAGTATGCCAAAGCAGTAGACCTTGCACAGGTGTTAACAGGCTTTTCTAAAACACAAAAAACCACAAGAGCTACAAAAAAAGGCGCGGCAGGAACACAAACCGCACAAGTAGATATACAAGCAGATGATGCAACAAACTCTCTAATTATTACAGCCGAGGCTGATGTACATAAGAATCTTGCAAAGGTGATTGCACGTTTGGATGTGCGCCGTGCACAGGTTTTGGTTGAAGCAATCATTGCTGAGGTTTCATTTGATTTATCAAAAACGCTAGGCTCTAGTCTTGGGTTTAATATGAGCAAAGGTCTTTTAGGAGGTTCGGGTACTGCAGTAGGTGTTGGTGCTTTATTAAGCGCATTTTCAGGTGGGGCAAATGCTGCATCAGGTGTTATACCTCCGGCACCAGGTGGTGGAAGACTAGGGCTTGTCGATAATTTAGGAAAAAACAAGTTTGGCTTACTGATTGATGCACTGAAAGGAGATGGTGCAACTAATATTCTATCAACGCCAACCGTTGTAGCCCTAGATAATCAAGAAGCAACCTTGGTTGTTGGTGAGAATGTTCCTTTTGTTACAGGGAGTTATACTTCTACTGGAGGCAATAATGGAGGAACGAGTTCTTCTCCATCAAATCCTTTTCAAACTATTGAGCGAAAAGATGTTGGTATTACTTTAAAGATTAAGCCTCAAATCAATGATGGTAGTAGTATTCGCCTTGATATTGAACAGGAAGTTTCAAGTCTTAGTTCTTCTGGTGCTTCTGCATCTGACCTAATTACTAATAAGCGCTCAATAAATACTAGCGTAATGGTTGAAGATGGACAGGTGCTTGTACTTGGTGGTCTGATGCAAGATACCTTTAGAGATCAGATTACGAAAGTACCTGTACTGGGTAATATTCCTGTTGTGGGTAAATTGTTTCGTAGTGGCACGACGGTAAAAGCCAAAAAGAACTTAATGGTATTTATCCACCCTGTTATTATGCGCGATGTGTTGAGTGGGGATCACTATACACGCCAAAAATATAATAAACTGAGAAAAGCACAAGTAGACTCAGCGGTTACCAGACGCGGTATTTTGGCGCAAAAAGCAGCAGTATTTCCTACGAATATTAAACGTGGATTAGTGCAACATTTAACACCTGCACAAAAAAAGCAGATTATTATCCGTGAGCAACAACAACGTGTGTTAGCGCATAATCGTAAAATACAGCAGGCTAAATTAGCCCAGCAAGAAAAAAATAGAATGGCACAACAACGCAGAGCTTCAGCGGCTCAAGCTAAAAATCGCCCAGTGGTTCAGCCTTATAATCCATCAGGAAAGAACATTCCTGATAGATTAAAAAATGTGATGCCGCCAAAACGTAACTAATTAAAAAAAAATGAATGAATTAGAAAATAATACAGTCAATACTGTCGAAGTTGGATTAAACAGTGTTGACGGCGCAGGGTTGGAAACTCCGAAACTACTGGACTTCCCTTATAGCTTTGCCAAACGCAATGGGGTGGTATTACAGCGTGGCACAGCCAATGGTGCTGAAAGCGGACTCATTGTTCACTATAAAAAAGGATTAACACCTACAATAGCCAATGAAGTAAATCGTTTTTTAGAAGCGGATGCTACATTCAAGTTGATGGAGAGTGATGAGTTTGAGCGTACCCTAGCTAGACAATATGACAACAGTGGAGCAGGCGCGAGCGCCATGATGGATGATATTGGTGAAGAGTTAGACCTCCATGACGTTGCAGACTCCTTACCAGAACCCGAAGATTTACTAGAATCAGAAGACGATGCGCCGATTATTCGCCTTATTAATGCCTTGCTCACTCAGGCCGTCAAAGAAAATGCCTCAGATATTCACATCGAGACCTATGAAAACCGCATGATGGTTCGTATGCGTGTCGATGGTGTGCTACGTGAAGTTTTAGAACCGCCACGTTCATTGGCAGCTTTGGTTATCTCACGTATTAAAGTTATGGCAAAGCTGGATATTGCTGAAAAACGTGTTCCTCAGGATGGGCGTATTTCGTTGCGCGTTGCTGGTCGTGGTGTGGATGTTCGTGTTTCTACCTTGCCTTCGGGGCACAATGAACGTGTGGTAATGCGTTTATTGGATAAATCAGCTGGGCGTTTGAATCTTGAGCATTTGGGCATGGATCCTGTAACTCAAGATCGTTTGAAAGAACTCATCAAAAAACCGCATGGCATCATTTTGATTACAGGTCCAACGGGTTCGGGTAAAACCACCACGCTTTATGCCGCGCTAACGAATTTGAATGAAACCAGTAGAAATATTTTAACGGTAGAAGACCCGATAGAGTATTACATCGATGGCATCGGGCAGACTCAGGTCAATAATAAAGTAGATATGAGTTTCGCGCGTGGCTTAAGAGCCATTTTACGTCAAGATCCCGATGTGGTCATGATTGGTGAAATCCGTGACCTTGAAACGGCTGAAATTGCAGTTCAAGCATCGCTTACAGGTCATTTAGTATTTTCAACGTTACATACCAATACAGCGGTGGGTGCAGTAACACGTTTACGAGATATGGGTGTTGAACCTTTTCTTTTGTCATCCAGTTTAATCGGTGTAATTGCACAGCGATTAGTGCGTTTGCTTTGTGAGGATTGCCGTGTAGCTTATACGCCAGATCAAGCCGAATGCGCGTTAATTAATTTAGACCCTGCCAATCCCCCTGTACTTTATCACCCTAAAGGGTGTACAGCTTGTAGTCATTCGGGTTATGCGGGTCGAAATGGTATTTATGAATTTGTAGAAATTGATGATACCGCGCGAAATATGATTCACGATGGAGCAAGCGAGCAAGCAGTTGAAGAATATGTTCACCAGAGAGTTCCAACGATACGCCAAGATGGCATGCGCTTAGTTGTTACAGGAAGAACTTCACTTGAAGAAGTGCTGCGTGTTACTCGTGAAGATAAGAAGATATCTAACTAACTCATGCCCGCATTTGAATACACAGCCTTAAATGCTAAGGGTAGAGAAGAGACTGGCATTCTTGATGGCGATAATGCAAGGCAGGTTCGTCAGTTATTGCGTGATAGCAATCTCACCCCATTAGGAGTCAATCAAGTTGAGAGACCTGAAAGTAGCGGGAGCAACACAGTCCGCAGAGCAGGGCGTGTAAAAGCGGCTGACCTTGCTTTATTAACACGCCAACTTGCTACTTTAGTGCAGTCAGGTTCTCCATTGGAAGAAGCCTTGGCTACTACGGCAAAACAGACTGAAAAGAAGAATATTAGACATATATTGTCTGCGGTTCGAACACGTGTGGTTGAAGGATATTCCTTAGCTGATGGTTTAAAAACCTACCCATCGGTTTTCCCTGATATTTACCGAGCAACCATTGCGGCAGGTGAGCAGTCGGGTCATTTGGATGCTGTCTTAGAACGCATGGCGGATTACACAGAATCACGTCAAGAAACCCAGCAACGCATTGCTAATGCAATGTTTTACCCTGTAATACTTACCATCGTATCGATTGCAATTGTTGCGGGTTTATTGGGTTTTATCGTGCCTAAAATTATTGATGTATTTGATAATATGGGGCAAGAGCTGCCTCCAATGACACGCGGGCTTATTATTGTGAGTGACTTTGTGCGTGATTATGGTTTATATATTGCGGCAGCATTGTTTATTCTGTTTATTCTCTTTAAACAAGTGATTAAAATTCCTAAGTGGCGTTATGTTTATCATAATTTTCTACTAAAGTTACCCATCATTAAAAAAATGGTAAGAGGCTTAAACACAGCACGTTTTGCGCGTACTTTAAGTATTTTAGCATCCAGTGGGGTTCCCATCTTAGATGCAATGTCGATCTCCTCAAAGGTCGTTCAGAATCTTCCTATGCGCCAAGCAGTCGAGGAAGCAGCTCATAAAGTACGCGAAGGAAAGGCGATTAACCGAGCTTTAGATCAGTCAGGCTACTTTCCACCAATGACGGTACATTTAATAGCGAGTGGTGAAAGTAGTGGTAGGTTGGATGAAATGTTAGAGCGCGCTGCTGTACAACAAGAGCGTGAAACAGATTCTATGTTAACGAATATTTTAGGCTTATTTGAGCCAATACTTATTTTAGTTATGGGCGGTGTTGTATTGTTGATTGTTTTATCGATATTGCTACCGATACTTAATTTGAACCAATTGGTGCAGTAAAGCTCCATAGTATTGAGAAAGAATACTGAACAAATTGATTTTATTAGTTTTTTAATTTTAAAGAGGGAAAAATAATGGGTTTTAATTTACATAAGATGTTACAAAGTTTTTTATTAGCAGCGGTATTACTACCAGCAATTGCATTTGCCAATACAGAGTTTAAAGGCACAGAAACGGTTAATATAAACCGCGCAGATGCTGCAACATTAGCGGCTTACTTAAAAGGTGTTGGTGTAAACAAGGCAAAAGATATTATTGCTTACCGTAATAATAACGGTAAATTTAAAAGCATTGAAGATATAAAAAATGTTCCAGGTGTTGGTGATGAGACCTTCAAAGATAATAAACGTAAAATGTCTACTTCTCGCGGCAAAACAGTTGCTCCAGAAGGCTACAAGTTAGGAAAGGCGAGCGGGAAGTCAAAGAAGACATCTAAGTCTAAACCTACGACGAAGGAACCAACTAGCAAAAAGAAAAGTTCTGCTAGCTCAAAGGATGAGTCAAAATCATCTTCTAAAGCTAAGAAATCCACATCTAAGAAAAAAGCGGAAGATAAGAAGTCGCCTACTAAGAAGAAATCTTCTAAAAGTAAGAGTAGTTCAGATAAAAAAGGTAGCAAAAAGAAAGAGGCTAAAAAGTCCAAGAAGAAATCTAAAAAGTCTGACGCTAAGAAAAAAAAGAAAAAGAGTAAAAAGAAGGATAAGTAGTTAAAAATGATTAGCTGATACTTCTTATCGGTTAAAACAAACTGAATAGCCAGTTTCCTGAGTAAGGAACTGGCTATTTTTTATACAGGAAGGTAATCTGCCCACATTAGAATCTAACCAACCAAAATAATTAAAATGAAGAATATATTAGTCACTGGTGGCGCAGGGTATATTGGCTCGCATACATGTATTGAGCTTTTAGCTGCGGGCTACACCCCCATAGTTATTGACAATCTTTGCAATAGCTCAACTATCTCTTTGGAGAGGGTTAAACAAATCACAGGAAAAACAATTACTTTTATAGAAGGTGATGTACGTGATGCTAACTTTTTGGATAGCGTATTTAAGAAATTTAATATTTATGGTGTTATTCACTTTGCTGGTTTGAAGGCAGTCGGTGAGTCGGTTGAAGAGCCATTTATGTATTACGATAATAATATTGCAGGAAGTATTTGTTTGTTTGATTCAATGAATCGTAATAACGTAAAGCGTATTATTTTTAGTTCTTCGGCAACGGTTTATGGTGATCCTGAAACTGTTCCTATTAAAGAAGATTTTCCTGTTAGTGCAACCAACCCTTATGGTCGCTCAAAGCTTCATATAGAAGAAATTCTTCAAGATATTTATGTTTCTGATGATCAATGGAATATTGGTCTACTTCGGTACTTTAATCCAGTCGGCGCACATAAAAGTGGGTTGATTGGTGAGGACCCAAACGGCATCCCTAATAATCTCATGCCTTATATTTCAGGCGTTGCTGTAGGTAAGTATAAGCAGTTATCGATATTTGGTGGTGATTATCCAACGCCAGATGGTACGGGTGTGCGTGATTATATTCACGTAGTGGACCTAGCAAAAGGTCACGTAAAAGCGCTGCAGGCGTTTGAGAGCAGTAAGATTGAGAACTTATATACAGTAAATCTGGGTACAGGTATTGGTTATTCTGTACTTGAGATGGTTAAGGTATTTTCAACCGCATCCAATAAAAAAGTAGCATATGAAATTGTAGCGCGAAGACCAGGTGATATCGCTTGTTGTTACGCCGACCCAGCGTTCGCAAAAGAAATGCTAGGTTGGGAAGCACAATACGGTATCCAGGAAATGTGTGATGACACGTGGCGTTGGCAGAGTGGCAACCCTGATGGCTATAAAGTAAATGCAGAACCACACTTAATGGTAGAAGACGTTATTGCTTAATTGCTTCGTCGTCTAGTTAGAAAGAATATTAAAAAGAGGAAAAATCGTGAAAATTTCAACTATAAGCTCAGCAAAAAATAGAATGCTGTTAGTACTTGTATCTATATCACTTTTAAGTGCTTGTTCAAGCTTGTCACCTCAGTCGCCAACAGTGGCAGAAACAGCGGCAGCAGCAAGGTCTGTTGAAGTATTAAATCATACCCCTGCAGATGCAATGCCACAATATGTGGCTGGTAATGCAAGAGCAGTGACGAAAGTTGCTTATCGACCTACTGTCTCTTCGGCTATATCGCCACAAGATACGTTAGATGTTAATGTCTTTAAAGTAGCTGATTTATCTGCAAAAGCGCTTAAAGTAGAATCAAATGGTGCGATATCCTTGCCGTTGATAGGCTCTGTAAAAGTAGCAGGTTTGAGTATAGGACAAACCGAACAACTTATTACGCAGAAGCTTTCTCAATACATGCAAGCACCGAAGGTGAGTGTAATACGTACTGATTCTGCAGTATCAAAAAGAGTAACGGTAGAAGGTGAAGTAAGAACACCAGGTGTTTTCCCTATAAAAGGAAACCTGAGTTTTTTACAAGCCATCGCAATGGCGCAAGGTTTAACCGACCTTGCAAATTCAAGAAGTGTATTGTTCTTTCGAGATGGTGCACAGCATAATGTGAGTCTTGACTTGGTACGAACAGGAAGAATAGCTGATCCAATACTACGTGGTGATGATCGCATTGTTGTATTAAAAGATGCAGCTAAAGTTAGAGAAAAGAAGGTTATCGATTACCTTCCCGCCGTAATGGCACCTTTATCATTATTTGGTATAGGGGGTTAAAATCAAAACAACATCAATGAGATTGGATAAGAGGACGCATTAGCGTCCTTTTTTATGTATGGCTTTCAAAAAATTCTGATATATTTTGAAAGCACACCCCCCCACTTTTACATGATGTGTTTTTCTGAGAAATATTTGAGTTCATCGCTATTCAAATCAAGGTGGTCAAATTTTAAATATGCTATACCTTCCTCGGTTGAAATTGCCGCTTGTTTTATTCCTTTAATGGCTAATAACCCCTGTGTGGTACTTTCAATATCTGTTAAAAATCGATTATTGAGTTTTATTATTTGGGTTTTATGAAAATCAGGCTTGGGCAAGCTCAGGGCGATTAACAATAATAGTACCGACATGATAGCGCCAAAGATAAACGCGCCTGAGAATCCCCATTGTTGAAGTATAACCCCCCCAGCGACACCGCCAACAAAAATACCCAAAAACTGCGAAGTGGTGTACACCCCCATTGCAGTACCTTTATTATGCACGTTCGAATATTTTGCAACGAGAGAAGGCTGTACGGCTTCTAAAAAATTAAAACCGATAAAGAATAATAAAAAAGCAAACATCAGAGGGTAAAAGCTAAATTGATTGATAGCTAAAAGGCCCTGCGATAAAAGTAATAAAATAACGGAAACAATAAAAATACTTTTAATCTTGCGGTATTTCTCAGCAATAATAATCATTGGCAATGAAAAAATGACTGAAATTGCAAGAACAGGCAAATATATTTTCCAGTGATTGATGCTCTCAAGATATAGCTGGTCTCTAAAAATAAGGGGCAATACACTAAAGTTTGCGATCATCAATAAGTGCAATAAAAATACACTGGCATTCATTTTCAATAATATGCCTTGCTTAAGCACGGGCTTTACACATGCTCCAACAATGCCCGCATCTTGGTGTATCTTGGTTTTTTTGGGTGTAGGAACGGTAAATAAAATAAGAAAAACACCGATTACCGCCAGTAGGGCAGTTGTCCAAAACACACCAGAAAGTCCCGACCATTGACTGATTAACGGGCCAATAACCATAGCTACCGCAAAGGCGACACCTATACTCATGCCGATAAATCCCATGACTTTAGCACGGTGATCTTCACGGCTTAAATCAGCGGCTAATGCCATCGTAGTTGCGGCGATTGCGCCACTGCCTTGAATAGCTCGCCCGATTATAATGATGTAAATATCATCCGTTAGTGCGGCGATAACACTGCCCAATGTGAAAACTAATAACCCTCCGATAATCACAGGTTTCCGTCCGATTTTGTCAGAGAGTAAGCCAAGAGGTATTTGGAGTAGCGCTTGGGTTAATCCATAGATTCCGATGGTTAAGCCAATCAAGAAAGGTGTGGCGTTGTTTAACTCTTCTGCAAATAACGGCAAAATAGGTAAAATCATGAATAGACCAAGCATGCGAACCGCAAATACCGCGGATAAAGATGCGGCGGTCTTCCTCTCGAGACTATTCATTTACTAACATCGCTAAAAAAACCATTAATAAAACATTGCCAAATTCGGATCAAGACGGCGATAATATCAGATTACCCCCTTGCCATACTTAATATGTGCCAACTAAATGATGATAATCATAAATGAATAAAATATCTCTACGCGGTGCGCGCACCCATAATCTCAAGAATATTGACTTAGACTTACCCCGTGACAAGCTTATCGTTATCACGGGCTTGTCAGGCTCGGGCAAGTCATCGTTAGCGTTTGATACGATATTTGCCGAAGGTCAGCGCCGTTATGTCGAATCGCTTTCGGCTTATGCGCGCCAGTTTTTATCGGTGATGGAAAAGCCCGACTTGGATCATATCGAAGGTTTGTCTCCTGCGATTTCTATCGAGCAAAAAACCACTTCGCATAATCCGCGTTCGACTGTTGGCACTATCACCGAAATTTACGACTATTTGCGTTTGCTTTACGCGCGCGCGGGTGAGCCACGTTGTCCTGAACACGGCACTGAGCTAAATGCACAAACAGTCAGTGAGATGGTTGACCAGATTATGGCGCTACCACAAGACAGTAAACTGATGATGCTTGCGCCTGTGGTTCGTGATCGTAAAGGCGAGCATGTCCAACTATTTGAAGAGCTTAAAAGCCAAGGCTTCTTGCGCGTGCGTATCGACAAAGTTGTTTATGATCTGGACGATGTGCCAAAGCTGGAGCTACGCATCAAACACACAGTTGAAGTGGTGGTTGATCGCTTTAAAATCCGCCCAGATTTAGAGCTTCGTCTTGCAGAATCATTAGAAACTACCTTACGTCTCGCCGATGGATTAGCCGTGATTGCGCCTATGGATATTGTAGTAAGTGCGGATGAAGACAATGCTAAAACCAACGATGAAATTCTATTTTCTGCGAATTATGCCTGTAATCTTTGTGGATATTCACTGCAAGAATTAGAGCCACGTTTATTCTCGTTTAACAGCCCATCCGGTGCATGTCCGACCTGTGATGGTTTGGGTGTGGAGCAGATTTTTGATGTGGATCAGGTGGTGACTAAACCTCAGTCGAGCCTTACGGATGGCGCAATACGAGGCTGGGATAAACGCAATCATTATTATTTTCACATGATTACATCCTTAGCTGATCATTATGATTTTGATGTGGAAACAGCGTATCAAGACCTGCCGAAGAAAATCCAAAAAATACTTTTATACGGTAGTGGCAGAACTAAAATACATTTCACTTACGAGGGTAGAAAAGGGCAGACCTTTAACCGCACCCACGCCTTTGAGGGGATTATTCATAACTTAGAACGTCGTTATAAAGAGACCGACTCTAATTCAGTGCGCGAAGAAATGATCAAATACATGTCGGTGCAACGATGTGGCGAATGTGACGGTTTGCGTCTGAAAGAATCAGCTCGACACGTGTTCATTACTGAGAAAAACCTGCCTAGCATTACGGACATGGCAATCGGCGAAAGCTTCCAGTTTTTTAACGATATAAAACTTGAAGGCAAGCAAGAAAAAATTGCCGAAAAAATAATAAAAGAAATTAAATTGCGTTTAGAGTTTTTGGTGAATGTGGGTTTAGATTATTTAACCTTGAGCCGAAGCTCCGAAACCTTATCAGGCGGAGAAGCACAGCGCATACGTTTAGCCTCACAAATAGGCGCAGGTTTGGT
>CAYOHT010000033.1:0-1146 GCA_964403815.1 uncultured Cocleimonas sp. | reverse complement strand
CGTACTAAGTTTGATAAGAAAAAAATGCTACGTTTGGTGGGCGCAACAGGTAATAATTTGCAGTCGGTGACAGCTGAAATTCCTGTGGGCGTGATGACGTGTATCACAGGCGTTTCAGGTTCGGGAAAATCCACGTTAATTAACAGCACGCTTTACCCTAATATCGCTCACTTTTTACATAACAGTGCAGTGAAAAGATCGCCTGTTGAAAAGATCGAAGGACTGGAGCACTTTGATAAAGTGGTCGATGTAAACCAAAGCCCGATTGGGCGAACACCGCGTTCAAACCCTGCCACTTACACGGGAGTGTTCACGCCAATTCGTGAGTTATTTGCGGCAACTAAAGAAGCAAGGTCTCGCGGATATTTACCCGGTCGTTTCAGCTTTAACGTTAAAGGTGGGCGCTGTGAAGCCTGTCGTGGCGATGGGTTAATCAAGGTAGAAATGCACTTTTTGCCTGATGTTTATGTGACCTGTGATGTCTGCGATGGCAAGCGTTACAACCGTGAAACCTTGGATGTGAATTTCAAAGGTAAAAATATTTACGAAGTATTACAAATGACGGTCGAAGAAGGCCTAGAATTCTTCAAAGCGATACCGGGCATTAAAGTAAAACTACAAACACTGGTCGATGTGGGCTTGTCATATATCACGCTAGGGCAAAATGCCACGACCATTTCAGGCGGTGAGGCGCAGCGTGTAAAACTGGCAAAAGAGTTATCCAAACGAAGCACGGGTAAAACCATTTATATATTGGATGAGCCTACGACTGGCTTGCACTTCCATGATGTTGATGTGTTGCTTACAGTATTGCATCGTCTACGTGATGAAGGTAATACTATTATCGTGATCGAGCATAATCTCGATGTGATTAAAACAGCCGATTGGATTATTGATTTAGGCCCTGAAGGCGGAAGCGGTGGTGGAAAAGTCATTGCTACGGGTACACCAGAGCAGGTTGTGAAGGTGAAAGGCTCATTTACAGGGCAGTATTTAAAGCCTTTGTTAAATTAATGAAATATTGCCAACAGGCAAAAAGAAAACTATGTTCTTACCACACACAACTAATCTAAAAAAGTCGAAGGAGAAATAAAGGTGGCATCAATTACATTACATGGCGACGTAATCAACACTAGCGGAGACTTA
>CAYOHT010000032.1:0-13214 GCA_964403815.1 uncultured Cocleimonas sp. | reverse complement strand
GGCCTTGCACAACTGCATCAATTACGCGGGCGTGTAGGTCGAGGCAGCCGAAGCAGTAGCTGTGTATTAATGTATCAAAGCCCACTTTCACAAAACGGCAAGCGACGCTTAGAAGCACTACGAAATAGTAATGATGGTTTTGAAATTGCAAAAATAGATTTGGAAATACGCGGCCCGGGTGAGGTTTTTGGAACGCGCCAAACAGGGGAGTTACAATTTAGAATTGCTGATTTGATGGAAGACCAACACCTTTTACCTAACGTACAACAAGCGGCTCAAACCATCCTTGAACAATACCCTAAAAATGTAGAGCCGTTAATCGACCGTTGGATTAAACACGCTGATGATTACGCCGCTGTCTAAGTTTCAAAAGGTTAAAAGAATTTTTTGCCATGGAAAAACACGGTAGGTAAATGATGATAATGATAAAACCATGACAACCAAAACACTATTCTCGGTGATTGAATCACCCACTCATCCCTTCCTCACACCACTTTATAATAAGCTAGGCATCGATGAATTGTGCTTTAAACACATGCGAAAACTCATCAGCAAGATCAAAAAAGTACAGCCTGATTATATTGCTGTAGAATTTTTCTACGGCTACGGCAACAATTACGCGGGCATTAATATTAGCAATCTTGATGTCATGCTGTACTCGTTACAACGCTACTCGCCTGATACCAAGGTTATTGTATTTGTTGATAAAACAGAAAAACAATACGTGGACAAGCTCAATGCTATATTAGCACTGCACGCTGTTATCACTTTACCCGTAAAGGAAGCCGAAGTCATTGTTGCGCTAAAATAGGAACTATAAAGCATATGAACGGACTAGAAGCAGTCAATATCCAATGCCCTTATTGTTGGGAAACCATCGAGATCACTGTCGATTGCTCAGTAACATCACAAGAATATGTTGAAGACTGCGAAGTATGCTGCAGGCCGATAGTAATGGAGGTTGAACTCTCAGCGGAAGGTTTACCCAATGTAGAGGTTAAGCGAGAAAGCTAGTAAGAAAAGCACACCCCCCCACTTTTACATGGCTTATCTAATTAACAATTAACTGCTAAACTCTACATGGGTTGGATATTCACGTGTGAATGGCTCGACGCTTCGTGCCGTTAAGGCGACCATGAATAAAAGCTAGATAATTATCACCCACCCACACTCTTAAAAATAATGTGACAGAGCTCAATTCATGGGCACCCTACTTTTCTCTTGGCATTTCCCTAAGGAGAACCTGATTAAGTCAATTAGACTTTAAGTGCAGAAAATACTGGTAGTTTTAGCAAGCTAAAAATAATTGGACTTGATCAGACTCTCCCTAATCCACCATTCAGCAAATATTAAATTTGGCACCCAGCACATCCAAGCAATATCAACTGATACTGGTATGTGTTGCACTTGCAAGTTGAATCTAAGATATGCTTTTAAATAACCGTTGTTAAGCGTTTTTTACTGACGTTTTAACCGTAAACCAAGCATGAACCATCAGTGTGAACATAATAACACCTCCACCAACTATCACATACATCGAAGGTGCTTCGCTTAAAAATATCCATGCTAAATATGCGCCAAAAACGGTTTCTAACGGCATGATCATTCCCACTTCTGCGGCTGGCATATAGCGTGGGCCGAGTGTAATCAGCGAAAAAGCCAGCGTTACCACCAAACCCATCCACAATAAATAGGGAATAGCAGGTGCTTCTAATAAGAGTGGGCTTGCTGTTAAAGCAATCATAATTGCAGCAATCGCTGACGTTGTTAATCCTGCTATTGCCATCGCTGGCACCATATTGATTTTTTTAGCTTGGCGCGTAATGGTGAAATTAATCGCTAACAGCACAGCAGTCGCCAATGCGCTCATATCTCCCCAAAATCCACCATGCTTAAAGCTATCAAACATGATGGTTGCGGTTGCTGCGATAATAATGAACATTGTTATCCATGTTCTTAAATTGGTTTTTTCTTTAAGGAACGCCCAGCTAAGCAAAGCAGAAAACACAGGGGAAATACTGATAATCACTAAGGCGTTGGCAATACTGGTGTACTGAACGGCCATCACAAAAAATACCGTACTCCAACCGAAAAGAAAGCCCAGTAATATTCCGCGTTTTCCAATATTCGCAAATTGTCGGATAGTCGTACTACGATAGGTTAAGAAAATAATGACCATAATACCCAGCGCAAAGAGCAACCCGCGCCAAAAGAGAATTGTCCATGTATCAGAATCAGCAAGGCGAATAAGAAGTGCATCAGGGCTTAGTATAAATACGCCGAGTACGGTAATAAGCAAGCCTTTTAGGTGTTGTAACATATTATGAAGAGCCTCTGAGCGAGGATTTGAAAATAAAGCAGTTTAAATGGTATTTATTTATAAGAATAGTGAAATTAATTTAAACTACTGCTTGTATCATGGACGATATTCTCATAAAATATCGCGTTCTTTGAAACAGGTCGCTTTGATGTAACTCTCAAGCTTTCTGATTTAAACCAAAATTTAAGATTGTTGATTAGCCTAAGGCTTATTAGCAGTTATAGTGAATATACACCTTCATTTCTGGAGAATTGAAATGGGAACAACAGTTAGTGCAAAACCTGCTGAAGTAAAACGCGATTGGTTTGTAGTAGATGCAGATGGCAAAACATTAGGTCGTCTGGCAAGTCAAGTTGCGCATCGTTTACGCGGTAAGCATAAGCCTACTTTCACACCTCACGTAGACACAGGTGATTACATCGTTATCATCAATGCTGAAAAAGTCCGTGTAACGGGTAATAAAGCAAAAGATAAAATGTACTACAGAAGTACAGGTTACGTTGGTAACCTAAAATCAACTAACTTTGAAAAGTTAATTGCACACAAGCCTGAGCGCGTTCTTGAGCTTGCAGTAAAAGGCATGTTACCAAAAGGTCCTTTAGGACGTGACATGTACAGAAAGTTAAAAGTATACGCTGGTACAGAGCATAATCATCACGCTCAACAGCCTATCGCTTTAGAACTGTAATAAATAAGAAATTAGAGAAATACTATAATGGCAACTACTACATATTATGGAACAGGTCGACGTAAGTCATCTACCGCTCGTGTATTCATGAGTAAAGGATCAGGCTCGATCGTTATTAATAAACTTCCACTTGAAGAATACTTCGGTCGTGAAACGGCTCACATGATTCTAAAGCAACCGCTTGTTACTACAGAAAATGATAGCAACTTTGACTTTATGGTCACAGTAAAAGGTGGTGGAGACAGTGGTCAAGCTGGCGCGATTCGCCTTGGTATCTCAAGAGCATTACTTAAGTATGACGAAGGTCTACGTGGAACGCTTAAGAAAGCGGGCTTCTTGACACGTGATGCACGTAAAGTTGAAAGAAAGAAAGTTGGTTTGCACAAAGCACGTCGTGCAACTCAGTTCTCAAAGCGTTAAACAGTTTTTTCGCTTTCAGAGAAGCCACCTACATTTGTACGGTGGCTTTTTTTTGTCTATGCTTTAATACGATAATAATTAACTTACCTAAAAGGCTTTCACATGAGCAAACTAGAAGCACTAATTTTTGATGTTGATGGGACACTGGCAGACACAGAAAGAGACGGACACCGTGTTGCATTTAACCAAGCTTTTGATGAAGCTGGCTTAGGCTGGGATTGGACTGTCGAGCTTTATGGTGAGCTCTTACAAGTTACTGGTGGAAAAGAACGCATACGCTTATACGTTGAAAAGTTCTTGAAAGACTTTGTGCTTGATGAAGATATTTTTAAAGACATATCAGAATTTGCGGCACGCTTACATAAGCGTAAAACGCATTTTTATTTAGAACTTTTACAGTCGGGCGCTATTCCCTTGCGCCCAGGCGTTGAACGCTTGATTAATGAAGCCAGAGAAGCAGGTCTGCGCCTTGCAATTTCAACAACAACCACACCAGAAAATGTTACCTATTTATTGTCAGCAACGCTGGGCAAAGAGTCTATCGACTGGTTTGAAGTCATCGCAGCAGGTGATATTGTCCCCGCCAAAAAACCTGCACCCGATATTTACACATGGGCGATGGAGCAAATGAATATCAGCCCCGATGCTTGCTTAGCGTTTGAAGACTCACTCAACGGCGTAAAGTCATCCTTAGGCGCAGATTTAAAAACACTGATCACTATAAACGGCTACACCAAAGACGATGATTTTACTGGTGCTGTGCTAGTGCTAGATCAATACGGCGAGCCAGATGCGCCTTTCAAAGTACTAGAGGGTGATGCAGGTGATTTTAGCCACGTTAATGTTGCCATGCTAAAAATGCTACATGAGCAAACCTAGACCCAAAACCAAGCCCAGAAAAGGCAATGATGTCGATGGTATTTTACTACTCGACAAACCCTTGGGCAGAAGCTCTAACTCTGCCCTGCAAAAAGTCCGCTATTTATTTAATGCTAAAAAAGCAGGACACACAGGTAGCCTAGACCCACTTGCCACAGGCGTTCTTCCCATTTGTTTTGGGCAGGCTAGCAAAGTGTCTGCCTACCTACTCGACTCTGATAAGCGTTACATCTTCACGGCGCAACTTGGCGAAACCACCACCACAGGTGACAAAGAAGGCGACATTTTAGAAACCCGCAAGGTAACTGAATTTAGCGAAAAACAAGTCGAAGCGGTATTAGAGAAATTCAGAGGTGACATCGAACAGATCCCACCTATGCACTCCGCCCTTAAACACAACGGACAACCTCTCTACAAACTCGCGCGCCAAGGCATAGAAATTGAACGCAAAGCTCGCAAAGTTACCCTCCACGAATTAACACTACTAGCAATAAGCAGCGACACGATAACCGTAGAAGCACATTGCAGCAAAGGCACTTACATTCGTACCCTCGCGCAAGACATTGGCGAGGCTCTCGGTTTTGGCGCACACCTCAGCATGTTACGACGTACCAATGTTTCACCTTTCGACTGTAGCAAGCTTTACACCATAGAAGACATTGAAAAACTAGAAGGCACAAACAAACTCGCCGACACCCTACTCCCCATTGATAGCGCCTTAGTAAAACTTCCTTCAATTATATTAGATGAAGAAGAAGCCAAACGTATCCAAAACGGCTTGAAAGTCTCACGCAGAGATATTCCTCAAAGCGATATGATTCGGATGTATTTAGAAAATGGCGAATTTATCGGTATCGGGCGTTATTCCAGTGATAAACAACTTGCCGCAAAACGCATGATGCAGACAAACTAAATCGTTTAATTGCTCATATCTAGCTTGCACACCCCCCCACTTTTGAATGATGTTTGCTTTATTATGATATAAATATGATGTAAAAGTGGGGGGGTGTGCTTTTTAATTAATATATTCACAGAAAATGCAAAAACCTAATACACTCAAGTGTTTTAGCATGTTACAATGCGCGCCTTTTTACACGTAGTCATTTTTGTGGCTATTTTATCAACCCAATCTACTTTTACATCTTGTAATTGCTAGGTACTATCTGGAACTTAGGAACTATGTCTCTGAACGCAGAAACTAAAGCGAAAATCGTAGCTGAATATCGCTTGTCAGACACTGACACCGGGTCTTCGGAGGTGCAGGTTGCGCTATTAACAGCGAACATCAAGCATCTTACGGAGCACTTTAAAACGCACATTCACGATCACCACTCACGCCGTGGTTTATTGAGAATGGTTAATCAGCGCCGCAAGCTCCTTGACTACTTAAAGCGCACTGAATTAACGCGCTATCAAGAATTAATCAAACGTCTCGACCTACGTCGTTAACTTTGATTTATAAAACACCGCACTTGTGCGGTGTTTTTGTTTATTCTTCACAAACCCAATCACGTTTTAGGTTGTTTATAAAAGTCTTATTTTATATTGAGAAGCCTTCTATAAACATCCTTCGTGATCATCAATCCCAAAAGAAAACACAAAGGAATAGAATATGTTTGATGTTGTAACAACAACGTTTCAGTACGGTGACAATACCGTTGAATTAGAAATGGGCGAAATCGCTCGACAAGCACACGCAGCCGTAAAGGTTGATATGGATGGAACAGTCGTATTTGTATCGGTTGTTGGCAGAAAAGAGGCCAAGCCAGGACAAGACTTTTTTCCGCTTACCGTAAATTACCAAGAAAAAACTTATGCTGCAGGTAAAATCCCTGGTGGTTTTTTCCGCCGTGAAGCGCGCCCAAGCGAAGGCGAGACTTTATTAGCGCGTCTGATTGACCGCCCTATTCGCCCGCTTTTCCCAGCGGGTTACATGAATGAAGTTCAAGTTATCATTTATGTTGTTTCTTTAAACCCTGATGTTTTACCCGATATTCCTGCAATGCTCGGTACATCTGCAGCACTTGCGGCATCAGGCATTCCATTTGCAGGCCCTATTGGCGCGGCATCAGTTGGCTATAAAGATGGTAACTACATCCTAAACCCAAGTGTTACACAAATGGAAGATTCTGACCTTGACCTAATGGTTGCTGGCACATCTGATGCGGTTCTTATGGTTGAATCAGAAGCGAAAGAACTTTCTGAAGAAATCATGCTTGGCGCAGTTGTCTACGGTCACGATGAAATGCAAGTTGCAATTTCTGCCATTAATGATTTTGCTAAAGAAGTTGGTAATGAGACTTGGGAATGGACAGCACCAGAGAAAGACGTAGCATTGGCTAAAAAAGTTGCTGATGTTTGTGAAGCTGATCTTAAGGATGCCTTCCAAACCGCTGACAAGATGGATCGTCAAGATAAGGTTGCGGCAGCTAAAACTAAACTTATGGAAGCATTGGTTACAGATGCTGACGACTCTCCTGATGCAGGTGATGTTTCTAACGCATTCAAAGACATTGAAAAAGACATCGTTCGTGGTCGCATTATTGCAGGCGAGCCTCGTATTGATGGACGTGATAACACAACCGTTCGTGCCATTGAATCTCGTGTCGGTGTTCTTCCTCGTACTCACGGTTCTGCACTATTTACACGTGGTGAAACTCAAGCGTTAGTTGTTACTACACTTGGCACAACACGTGACGCGCAGATCATTGATGCATTACAAGGTTCTTACAAAGACCCATTTCTACTTCACTACAACTTCCCTCCTTACTCAGTAGGTGAGACAGGTCGTACTGGTAGCCCAGGTCGTCGTGAGATTGGTCATGGTCGTTTAGCTAAGCGTGGTGTTCTTGCTGTTATGCCAGATCAAGAGTCCTTCCCATACACGGTTCGTGTTGTTTCTGAGATTACAGAATCAAACGGTTCAAGCTCAATGGCTTCTGTTTGTGGTACTTCACTATCGTTGATGGACGCAGGTGTTCCCATTAAAGCACCCGTTGCGGGCATCGCAATGGGTTTAGTTAAAGAAGGCGATAAGTTTGCAGTGCTAACAGATATCTTGGGTGATGAAGATCACTTAGGCGATATGGACTTTAAAGTAGCAGGTACGAAAGATGGTATCAATGCACTACAAATGGACATCAAAATCCAAGGCATCACAAAAGATATAATGGAGCAAGCGCTAGAGCAAGCACAAACTGCTCGTTTGCATATTCTTGATGAAATGAACAAGGTAATTTCTGAATCTCGCGAAGAGGTTTCTGACTTTGCCCCACGCTACGTTACGATGAAAATCAACCCTGATAAGATTCGTGAAGTTATCGGTAAAGGCGGCGAGACTATTCGTGGCATTACCGAGCAAACTGGCGCACAGGTTGATATCGATGATACCGGTGCTATCAAAATCTCTGCGGTTGATGGCAAAGCTGCTAACGCGGCTAAGAAAATCATCGAAGATATTACGGCTGAAGCTGAGGTAGGTACAATCTACAACGGTAAAGTCGCTAAGATCATGGAGTTTGGTGCTTTTGTCACTATACTTCCAGGTAAAGATGGCTTGGTACATATCTCACAGATCAGTGATGAGCGTGTTGAGAAAGTGGGCGATCACTTGAAGGAAGGTGATGAAGTACGTGTTAAGCTGCTTGAAATTGACCGTCAAGGTAGAATGCGTTTGAGTATGAAGGAAGCAAAAGAAGGCGAATAAATACCACAGAGAATTCATCTTTTTCTCCAGCACTTCGTTGTGTTTGATGCTCGAATAAGTCACATATTATTATATGCTCCTCATTCTGCACTCAAACACGCCTCATTCTGAAGAAAGACCTAAACCCTCTGAGGCGTTTATATGTAGATAACACGCCATTCATCAAAAAGGCTCCTTCATGGAGCCTTTTTTGCATCTAAAATTCATACACGGCGTATATAGAGCAACGATGAAACATTTCTATAGATAAGTAAAATGTAGAGGTAAAACTTTTAGATATCCATTTAAAAGCACACCCCCCTACTTTTACAGCATGTTTTTATTTACCACAATAAAAGAAGAAACGACAATGGATGATATTTACGCTGAATTGTTGCAGAAAACTGCAGCGGGAGACCAGCTAGCGTTTAAGAAGCTCTATGAGGAAACATCTCCAAAACTCATGAGCCTCTGCCTACGCTTAATGCGCACCGAAGCGCTAGCTGAAGATGTATTACAAGAAGGCTTTATCAAAGTCTGGGAGAGGGCTGATACCTTCACCCCTGACAAAGGTCGAGCACTTACGTGGATGTCCACGGTAATACGCAACAAAGGATTAGATAAGCTTCGCAGCTTGAAAACAAAGGCTGCTGAAACTGAAATCCAGTACGAAGGGTTGGAGTTTTCTTCAGCGGATTTACAACCCGACAATCTGGAAGATTTGAGTCAGGATTTAAAAGGGCTGATGGCCTGTTTAGATCAATTAAAACCTGACCAAAAAGAATGTATTTTACTGTCCTATTATTATGGGCACACACATCAGGAGCTAGCCGATAAAATGGGTAAGCCTCTGGGAACAATTAAAGCCTGGATTAGAAGGGGCTTAGAGGATATACGACCATGTCTAACGTAAACAACAATACTAATAACGCTACAAAGCGCTATCAAAATCCCGAGTTATTTGAACAACTCGCGATTGAGTATGCTGTCGGTAGTATGCAAGGTAGAGCGAAAAAACGCTTTGAAGCACTCATGGAAACGCATTTCTATTTGCGTGCAGTCGTCGATGCCTATGAAAACAAATTTGCCAGCTTGGTAGAGCTTTTACCTGATGCCCAACCTTCTAATCAAGTTTGGAAGAACATTGATGCGCATATACAAACTTCTACTGCCACGACAACCCAAGAAGAAAAAGCGCCTTGGTGGAAAACGGCCTTCTTCAAGCAAGGCTTTGGAATGGCTACGATGGCAGTGATAGTCTCTGCTGTTCTTCTACTTAACCCCATGACGATTACACCAAAGGCAACAGCAACCGCTTATTCTGCCGTACTTGAGTCCAACTCACATGATGCAATGGCAGTGACGAAGATTCAAAAATCAGATATGACACTTTCAGTTGATATTATGAAGAAAGTTAATGTTCCTGATAATATGGAATTAACACTTTGGTGTCATCCAAAAAACGGTGGAATGCCTACGAAAATGGGTACTGTTTCTAAATCTGGTAAAACAAATATCAAAATCAGTAAGAAAGAATGGCAAGAGATGAAGAACGTGGGCTCACTAGCCATTAGTATTGAACACAAAGGTGAGAACAAAGCTAAAAAGCCTACAGGAATAATTCTGCTACAAGGACAGCTTAGCACTGCAAGTTTATGATAATATTGGCTCTATGGCGTTAACAACTCAAAAGAGAACAAAAAAGCCTCTGGATTTAATCCAGAGGCTTTTTTTACACCTCATATTATCTATTTCATTCTTACTACTGGTTGCGTGTACTCCTCTACAAGCTAAGAACAGCCAGTCAGACACCTATAACTACCCTATTTCTCCTGATAGGACAAATGTTAAATTCATGCAAATCCAGCTACAAGGAAGCCTTGCATTAAAGCCGACTAAGGTTAATTCTCTACCTGTTCATGAACTATCAGGGCTTGCTTGGGATGAAGATGAGCAATTGCTTTATGCCATATCCGATGAAGGGCTACTCTATCATTTAACGATTAATATAGATGACAGTAAACTCAATAGCGCTAAAATTATTTCGACCATGCAATTAAAAGACATCAATGGTTTAGCCATTCGAGGGAAGTATAGTGACTCTGAAGGCTTAGCTATACTCAACGCTAACAATGGTAAAAAAGGGGATTCTGAGCTTGTCATTTCGTTTGAGAATAAACCACGTATCACACGCTATTCAACCAAAGGAGAAATCCTAGCCAACGTTAAAACACCCAAGAAACTTCAAAAAAGAAAATACTACCGCCATAAAAACAAAGCCCTTGAAAGCGTAACAGTACACCCTCAATATGGCATTCTCACCGCCGCAGAATACCCATTAAAAAAACACCGCATTAAGGCACAGACTATTTATTCTTCATCTGGAAAAGAATGGCACTTCCCTGCAGCTAAAGCAAAAAATAGCTCAATCACCAGTTTAGAAGTTTTTCCTAATGGTGATATTCTCATTCTTGAGCGTGCCTATGTTAACCTTTTAGTTCCTATCGTTATCAATCTTAGCCGCCTTAAGCTTAACCAGTGTGATGAAAAAAATAATTGTAAAAAAGAAACCCTTGCTCGATTCAGTGGTGCAGATGGCTGGTTGTTAGATAACTTTGAAGGGCTTGCACACTACCGCGAAAATAAATATTTTTTAGTATCTGACAATAATAAAAACCCACTGCAAAAAACACTTCTAATTTTATTTGAAGTTCTGTAACCATCGCCATCTATTACTTTACATTCCATCTAAAAATAAACTGACATTTTAGTATTAACAACTACACTCACTACATGACAAAAAAAAACACAAATAATAGCAGCCAGCTTGGTCACTTTGACTCTCTTAAAGCTTGGGTATTTCTAAAAGAAAACCCCAATGCAAAGCTTATTGATATTCGTTCCTCAATGGAGTTTTTATTTATTGGACACCCTGTAGATTGCATTCATATAGGTTGGATGGAAGAACCCGACTGGGATATTAATCCAAACTTTGTAGAAGATATACAGAGAACGCAAACAGATAACTGCCCTATTGTGATGATTTGCAGAAGCGGAAATCGCTCAGAACAAGCAGGCAACCAACTACTCGAAGCAGGTTTAACCAATATTTATCATGTTAGCGATGGTTTCGAAGGTGATCGTGACGATAACAATCACCGCGGCACGTTAAATGGCTGGCGCTTTAATGACCTACCTTGGGAGCAGTGTTGAAGCCTAGCCACTTATTCTCCACCAATATGCAAAAATAAAAACACCCTGTAAAACTAGGGGGGTGTGCAGTGACAGCTAAATAAACGTTTGTTGATTAAATATATTTTGTAAAAAATACAAACCCAATATACACACCAATGCCGCAATAATTGGGGTTAGAACCCAGCCGAAGCTAATCGAACCCAGTACCCGCCAGCGGATATTGGTGCTACCTGTAAATACCCCTATTCCTACTATCGCGCCAATAACGGCTTGTGAACTGGAAACTGGGACTAAAGGAATCGTCGGTAAACCGTGCCCACTTAGAAAGCTTTCTAAGCCTTGTGATGCAAATAGAAACAGCACAATTGAATGTGCAGTAACCACCACCCATGCAGAGATAGGCGATAAAGAAACAATATCTTGCCCTACTGTCATCATCACTCCTTTTGAATACGTGAAAATCCCTACGGCAATAGCAATAGCACCTAATAAAAACAATTGTTGGGTAGACGTAAATTCATATATTCCCCAGACCGTAAAATCTGTAAATGGTGAAGATGAAACAAACACGCCCATGACATTAGCTATATTATTTGCACCCAAGCTGTAGGCTCCAAATGCTCCCGCCACCAATAATGCAAAGCGAGTGTAAGCATCAAGGCGTATCAAATGGAGTTTGGCATTATTAATTACACGTTTTGCCAAAAGAAAAAGTGGCACGGCGATAAAGCCTGCAATCACTGGGCAAGCAACCCACGTGATTAAGATTTTGGTGAGCGTTTCTGAGTCTGTTGGCTTGCCACTAAAGATATTCCAGCCGACTATCGCGCCTACCACGGCTTGGCTCGTCGAGACTGGCAAGCCGCGTTTGGTCATTCCAAATACCGTAACCGCCGCCGCCAATGCCGCCATAAAGGCACCAGGCAAAGCATTGATTGCGCCTAGCTTTCCTAGTGTGTGAGATGCACCCGCACCAGAAATGACTGCGCCTAAAATCACAAAAATACTGGCAACAATGGCGGCAGTAGTAAAACGCACCATACCTGTACCGACAGCAGTACCGAAGATATTGGCGGCATCGTTTGCACCTAGCGCCCAACCGAGCGCTAATCCACTTAATAGAAAAATTAAGACCGAAAGATCCACTAGATTTTGCGCTTAATTGTTAATATCGAAAGTATGTCGCCAATATCTTCAGCTGTATTAGCCAAATCGTCAATATGCTCAATGAAATAAGCTAGGTGTCTTTTACGCGCTAAACCGAGGGTGCTAGAAAATATTTCACGCTGAACACGCGTACTTATTTGATCCGCTTCAGACTCATAAAACATCACTTTAGTAACATGATCACGCACCGCTTCAATATCTCGAAAAAATGAACGCACCGCGAGAATCAACGAATCGACACATAAAATTGCGGTATCTGATAATTGTGTATACCCCTGATGATAGCTTTTAGGAATTTTTGGGGTTTGGATAGAAAAACGAAACAGATTAGCTTCGTAAATATTAATAATGGCATCGACGTGTTCTAGTAAACCTAAAACATCACCGCGTAACTCTGGTATTAAGGTTTGTTCGTAGAGCTTGGTTTCTATATCACGGCGTAATCTATCCGCAGATTGTTCTATGACCAAAATCCTTTGCAAATAATTCTCAAAATCATCACAAGAGCCTTGATCAAAATAAACCGCTAAAGCACTTTTATAAATTAAACCTGCTTCTGTCACTTTATCTAAAAACTGGTCGATTTGTGATTCTAGTTTTTTTGCCCGACCAAATAGGCTCGGTAGTTTTATACTCGATAAATTCATACGCTCAGACTTTTAATATTATTCTAATTAATATTAGTAGAAAAATTTACAAATGACATTCTTATATAAAAAAGAAAAGAAAATTATAAAAGAATTCACACTTTTGAAATATTTGTTCTTTATATTAAAGAATACGCACAGTAATTATGAATAAAGTGTAAAACCTCATTCAACAAGGAGAACAAAATGAAGAAAACCAGTAAATTAGGGCTA
>CAYOHT010000031.1:12729-13858 GCA_964403815.1 uncultured Cocleimonas sp. | reverse complement strand
CAATAAGCTCTACAATGATTTATCACAACGCACCGACCGCGAAGGCATGGCAGCGATGTTCTTTGGTGGCTATCACGAATATGCCCGCCTAAACAAAGGCGAAACACCCAGAACATTGCCCATTGTCGATACCGCCGCACGCGCCATGCGAGTTGCCGAAACACGCGAGCTGGATAAGCTAGAACAAAACCTAACCTTCCTCGCAACCGTAGGTTCAACCAGCCCTTACATTGGCTTGTTCGGCACAGTTTGGGGCATTATGAATTCCTTTTTAGCGCTTAGCGCAATGAAGCAAGCCACTCTTGCCGTGGTTGCCCCTGGTATTGCAGAAGCCTTGATAGCCACCGCGATTGGTTTGTTTGCGGCGATACCTGCGGTAATCGCTTACAATCGTTTCAGCGATAGAGTTGATCGTATTGCGGTACGTTATGAAAACTTCCGCGAAGAATTCACCAGCTTGCTAGAACGCCAAATCATTATGAAAAATGGTGATGCCTAATGTCGCGCCGTTGTAAAAAAAGACGCGCAATGGCAGAAATGAATGTTGTGCCATACATCGACGTAATGCTGGTGTTGCTAATCATTTTTATGGTGACAGCACCAATGATGCAAACAGGTGTTCAAGTCGATTTGCCTGATGCTGATGCCACCACGATGGAGTCGGGCGAGGGAGAATTGCCAATGACTATTTCTGTCGACGATAAAGGCGTAATCACCTTGGAAGATGGCACAGATACTTTTGCAGAAATCACAGAAGCAGAGCTAACCAGCCACATGAAAGATAAGCTTGGCGATAAAAACCTGCGTGCGGTGAATATCCGTGCTGACAGTAACATTGCTTACAAGCAAATTATGCGCGTAATGGTTGCCGCACAACAAGCAGGCGCTAAAAAAATAGGTCTAGTGGCTGACCTAAAAGAAGATAAATAACAAAAAACCAATGTCTTATCATGATTAAATTACTCACAAAACATCCTGGTGCTTTTATCGGAGCAGTGATATTTCACTTGCTCATCGTCGCTTTGTTTGTTTTAAGCTTTGATTGGAGCGAAAAGCCTAAAGAAATTGAAGCAGGGGTTCCCGTTGCAATCGTGTTGCCTGATGCAAATGCATTAGAAATGCCCAGTGA
>CAYOHT010000031.1:0-12629 GCA_964403815.1 uncultured Cocleimonas sp. | reverse complement strand
AAAGCAAAGAAAGAAGTGGCTAAAAAATTAGCGAGAGAGAAGGCAAAAAAAGAAGCGGAAGAGGAAAAAGCCAAAGAACGCGCGGAGAAAAGAGCCGCAGAAAAATCTGCCAAAGAAAAAGTAGCAAGAGCGGAGCGCGCCGCTAAAGAAAAAGCCGAAGAAGAGGCGAAAGAAAAGGCT
This sequence comes from uncultured Cocleimonas sp., assembly GCA_964403815.1. Classification (GTDB taxonomy): domain Bacteria; phylum Pseudomonadota; class Gammaproteobacteria; order Thiotrichales; family Thiotrichaceae; genus Cocleimonas. The sequence goes on along the minus strand of CAYOHT010000031.1, from coordinate 12,449 downwards.
GAGAAGGCCGCTGCGATTAGAGCAGCAAAAGCCAGAGCAGAAAAGGAGGAAGCTGATAAACTTGCCGCTAAGAAAGCTGAATATCATCGCAAATACAAAGAAGCGCAAGAAAAGAAAAAAGCAGCAGCATCTTCGGCGGCTGCTGAAGCCAAAAAGAAAGCGGCAGCGGCGGCGAAATCAAATAACGCATCAAATGAGCGAGCAAAACAAGGCGCTTTAGCTTCGTGGGGAAGTAAAGTTGAACGCCATGTAAAAAGGCGTTGGCACGAGCCTCCAGGGTCATCAGGCAGTGTAGCTAAAGTTAGGATAACCGTTTCAAATAGTGGCTATATCGTCGGTGGAGTAAAAGTTTTAAGCTGTAAAGGTCCTCCCTCTTTCTGCGCATCAGTAAAAGATGCTTTTACTGATGCAGAGCCTTTGCCTCGTACAGAAACCAAGTACCGCTTTAAAAATAGTGATCGAACATTTACCATGACACTGAGATCTAATTAAGGAGAGCCTGATCAAGTCTAATTATTTTTAGCTTGTCAAAACTGCCGATATTTACTTCGGTATAAGTACAGTAAAAGTGACATCTTTTACCACAAAATATAAATAATTTAAAAAAATATCGAACTTTCTCAGGAATAAGGGACTAAGAGTGTATGATTTTTACAACAAACATAACTGCTATTAGAAATAATATTAAAAGTATTTCATTACTATTTATATTATTTTTTTCATCTTCGTCATATGCGGAGCTGCAATTGAGTATTTCTAAATCAGCAAATGATGGTATTCCTATCTATATCGCTAATATCTCTGGTTTAATGAAAGGCGGGCATAGTGGCATCATAGAAGCGGATTTAAAACGTAGTGGACGTTTTACGATTGTTGATCGTTCAAAAATTCCTAATCTTGCGCCGTTTGGTGGTACGTTAGATGCAGGTGCTTATCAAGGCATTGCCGACTATATTGTGCGTGGTAAAGATGATGGTAACGGTGGCCTATCTATAGAGCTTACCAGCACATCGGATAATGCAAAAACCAATTACCAAATCTCGGCAAATACCAATGCGCGCCGCCCTGCACACAAAGCGGCTGACCAAATATTCCAAAAAATCACCCGTGAAAAAGGTGCTTTTGATACACGTCTGGCTTATGTCACAGTTATCAATAATGCCAGCAGTAACCGTATGTTTAAGCTCTTTGTAGCTGATGCCGACGGTCACAATGAACAAGAGATTATGTCGTCTCGCGAGCCAATAACATCACCCACATGGTCGCCTGATGGGAGTGAGTTGGCATATACCTCGTTTGAGTTAAATAGATCGGGCATTTATATACAAAACCTTTTCACAGGTGCTAAACGCTTAATCTCTGGTCGTAAAGGCAGTAATAATGCACCTGCGTGGTCGCCAGATGGTAGACGGCTTGCGGTAAGTTTGTCTTTCTCGGGCGACCCTGAAATTTATACTATTGATGTACGCAGTGGTGCATTAAAGCAGGTTACAAAATCCAGTGGGATTGATACAGAGCCTGTATGGAATGGTACAAATTCTATCATTTTCACTTCAAATCGTGGTGGAAAGCCGCAGTTATACCGTGTAAATGCTAACGGAGGCTCTGCTCAACGCTTAACATTTGGTGGAAAATACAATAGTGCAGCAGATATTGTGAATAACAAGATGACATATATCACAGGCAACCGTGGTGCTTTTCATGTTGCTATAAAATCACTTGGCGGTGATTCAGGCAGAGATATGTTGTCAAACGGTCAAATGGATGAAACGCCAACACTCGCACCTAACGGAACTATGGTGGCGTATACCACACTAAGAGGTGGGCAAAATACATTAGCGGTCGTTAGCGATAATGGCAAAGCAAAACAGTTTCTAAGATCAGCGCTAGGGGATATACGTTATCCAGCATGGTCACCCTACTTACATAGATAAGGACGTTTATAATGAGAAACATAATGAAAAAAGTTAAGAGAGATAAAATGAAAACATTAAAGACAAAACAAATACTATTACCCGTAGTTTTAAGTACATTTGCACTAGGGGCTTGTAGCCAAACTCAAAATGAGCCACCTGTTAATGCATCGTCAAAAAGTGGCGGCAAAGCTAGCACTAATGCAGGTTCAAAAAATGGTACTGTTGGCAAAGGTGGCGCTTCTGGCGTAACTAGCAACAGCTCTAAAGGCAATAGAGGTAACTATTTACCAAATAACAATGTAAGCAGCAATGTAAGCGATGGTAGAGATTTAACCTTGGCAGGCTTAAAAGATCCGAATAACTTATTATCTCAGCGTATTATATACTTTGACTACAACAAGTCTTCAATACGCCCTGAGTACATGGTTTTACTTAATACGCATGCAAAGCTTGCTGCAAAGTTTCCGCAGTTAAAGATGCGCCTTGAAGGTCATGCTGATGAACGTGGATCACGTGAGTACAATGTGGCATTATCTGAGCAACGTGCAGAGTCTGTTAAGCGCATTATGGGCACGCAAGGCGCGCGCGGTGGGCAAATTAGAACGGTTGGTTACGGTGAGGAGATTCCTGTCGTAAAGGGACAGAACCAAAAGTCATGGCAGAAAAATCGCCGTGTTGAAATTAAATACGACAATTATTAAATTGCTGTATTATTAAGCAATCGGCCAGCAAGTAACTTGCTGGCTTTTAGCTAAAAGGGGACATATGAATACACTATACAAAGGAATAATCCTCAGCCTATTTTTATCGCTAAGTTCTGTTTATGCAGAGGTTAGCCCTGAAACCATGGTCAATGTTTTTCAGCGCTTAGAAACGTTGGAAACCAAAGCACGTGAGTTGAATGGTGAGAATGAAGTGCTTCGACACCAGCTTAAAGAGTTGAAGAAAAGGCAAAAAGAAGGCTTTATCAATATTGACGAACGTATTGATGAAATGAGCAATGCGAGTAGCTCCTCAACAGATAAGGAGCCAAAGTCGGTAGAAGTAGAATCAAAGGATGAAGCTTCTACACCTGAAAAAGAATCATCGGAAAAGAAAGAGCCAGAAAAAACAACTGGCGAAACAAAAGCTGAAACAACACCAAAAGCAGAAAAAGAAGAAGAGCCAAAGAAAACCTCTTCAGCAGAGCCTAATAAAAACAAAAAAATAAGAGCGCCAACTAGTTACGAAAGCGAGACTTATAAATCTGCTTTTTCATTGATGAAAGCATCACCAACAGCCGCTACAAAAGCCTTTCAAGAATACATAAACATGCAACCAGAAAGTCCGCTCGCAGCCAATGCACAATACTGGATTGGCGAGATTATGTATTCTCATAATAATTACAAAGGTGCTGTGCAAGAATTTATCAAGGTTTTACAAAAATACAAATACAGCGATAAAGCGCCCGATGCCGCTATCAAACTAGGCTACAGTTTTTATGCTTTAAAAAATTGGGCTTATGCCAAAAGAACTTTTGAAGATGTGGTTAAATACTTCCCCGAAAATAAAAATGCGGTAGACCTAGCCAATAGACGTTTAGCTAAGATTAAAGCAGCCGGACATTAGGAATTTATGCAAAGCTCCATGATGTTTTTACAACAGTATTAAATATCTTTTAAATCCGTCGTAACATCCATATTTTGCGCACGATGGCGTAGCATGTGATCCATCAATGTAATCGCTAGTTGCGCCTCACAGATTGGCGTTGCACGAATCCCTACGCAGGGGTCATGTCTGCCTTTGGTAATAATCTCAACAGGCTCACCTTTCATATTTACGGTTTTACCGGGTAATCGCAAACTTGCCGTTGCCTTAAATGCGGTATGCACCACAACGTCTTGCCCAGATGATATACCACCTAAAATACCGCCTGCGTTATTACTAAGAAATCCATCAGGTGTTATTTCGTCTCTTTGTACCGTGCCTTTGAGTGTTATGCACTCAAAGCCTGACCCAATCTCTACGCCCTTGGCGGCATTTATACTCATCATCGAATGCGCGATATCAGCATCTAAGCGATCAAATATTGGCTCGCCTAAACCTGGCGGAACGCCTGTGGCGATGGTTGTAATCTTTGCTCCAACAGATTCGCCTTCTTTGCGTAGCGCATCCATATAGTTTTCCATTTCGGATACTTTGCTAGCATCAGGGCAAAAGAAGGGGTTGTTGGCAATTTCAGCCCAATCAACGCTCTCCGCTTTTATGGGGCCAAGCTGAGAAAGATAGCCTTTTACCTCAATACCATACCGCTCTTTCAAATATTTTTTCGCAACACCACCCGCCGCAACTCGCATCGCCGTTTCGCGTGCAGATGAACGACCGCCGCCACGATAATCACGAAAGCCGTATTTTTTATAATAAGTGTAATCCGCATGACCGGGGCGAAAGCGATCCATAATATCGGAGTAGTCTTTCGAGCGCTGATCCGTATTGTGAATAATCATCGCAATCGGCGTACCCGTGGTTTTACCCTCAAACACGCCTGAGAGTATTTGTACTTCATCTTTCTCGCGACGCTGGGTGGTGTGGCGGCTTGTCCCAGGTTTACGACGATCAAGGTCGCCTTGAATATCGCTTTCAGAAAGCGCCATTCCTGGAGGGCATCCATCGACAATGCAGCCAATTGCGGGGCCGTGACTCTCTCCGAAAGAGGTCACTGTGAATAGTTTTCCGTAAGTGTTTCCTGACATGGGGAGAGTATACCTAATTTAAGGAATGCTTAAAACACACCCCCCCACTTTTACATGATGTTTTGCAAGAATAATAAACATCATGTAAAAGTAGGGGGGTGTGCTCGATAGGCTCAACAGAACGGTGCTTTTCATTTCTTCTTGCGCGCGCGCGGATGCGCCTTGTCATACACCTTCGCCAAGTGCTGAAAGTCCAAATGCGTGTAAATTTGTGTGGTGCTGATATCAGCATGCCCGAGTAATTCTTGTACGGCTCTCAAGTCACCTGATGATTCTAAAATATGGCTAGCAAATGAGTGGCGTAGTTTGTGCGGGTGAATATGTTGTTCTAAACCTTGTTTTTTTCGCCAATAATCAAGGCGTTGTTGAACCGAGCGCGTGCTAATACGTGTGCCGCGGTTACTTACAAATAAAGCCTGCACTTCTATATCAGCCATTTCAACGCGTCGTTGCAGCCAGCTTTTTAACGCCTCTGCCGCTTTTTTACCGATGGGCAGTATGCGTGTTTTATTGCCTTTACCTATCGCGCGTAGTGAGCATTCTTGCAAGTCGATACTTTCAATATCCAAATCCACTAGCTCTGATAATCTCAAGCCAGATGAATAAAATAATTCCATCATGGCGCAGTCACGCACGGCTAAAATGTCGTCGCCTTTGATATCTAATAATTGTGTGAGTGTGTCAGCATCCAGCGTGCTTGGCAGTGTGCGCGCCGTTTTGGGCGCACGAATATCAATAGCAGGATTGTTTTTTAAATGATGCTTACGCACACAATATTGGTAAAAGCTGCGTAAGGATGAAAGCTTGCGTTGTAGCGTTTTTCCGCCAATGCCTTGGCGATGCAGATTCGAAACCCAGTTACGAACGCTCAAGCTATCTGCGGTTAAAATATTATCGTTGTCTTTTTCTATCAACCATTCGTTAAATTGTTTGAGATCGCGTTTGTAACCACTGAGTGTGTGGGGTGAGTAGCGCTTTTCGTGTTGAAGATAATCTTCAAACTGTTGCAATCGCACTTCTGCTGATGCAGTTTGTGACGTTGTCACGGGATTAAGGTTATTACTTAAGGTGGCGTGACAGGCTTGCAGAAATCAATTCGCCCAAATGACTGATAAAGACCGTTCCCATGCCTGGATGAAAGCGTGTTTCATCTTCGCTACCCAGTGCGAGAATGCCCATACGTTCAGCGCCTGCCAACGGAATAAGTGCGACAGAACTAATATTTTCTGCATTTCTTTTATCAAACAGAAATTCTTGTTGTTCTTGCTTAAGACGACCGCAGACAGGTTTTTTACTGTTAAACAGATTATCAAAGTGTTTGAGCGTTTTATTGTCGGGTGCAATAAAGTGCATCGTATCATCGCCACCAATAATACGCAGAGTAACAAAATCTGCATTAAAGTCATCGCGTAGAATATCTTGGCAAGTAGCAATCACATCATCAAGACTATCGGCACGCATTAACTCAAGCGTAAAGTGTTGTAGGCGAGTAACAATTTGCTCGTTACCGCGTGCCGTACGAATCAAACCATTAAGCTGCTCTTCAAGGTCACGACTCTTATCACGCAACACAGCAACTTGTCGTTCAATTAATGAAGCTGTTCCTGCTTGATGAGGAACTTGCAAGGTTTCTAATAAATCAGAATGACGTTGAAAAAAATCTGGGTGAGATTGAAGGTAATCTGCAATGACTGTTTCATCCATCATCGCGTCGGCCATCATGGAGTCTGGCGCGTTCATATCATCGGTCTCTCTTCGCTCAGACTTTCTTGCTGTTTTCCCCTGAGTACTCATGCCCTATCTCCTTGATGTGCTTTTTTAGTTATTTAAACTACAGGCTATAATGTTAACGTGCCTTTAAAAACAGTTGCTGTAGGCCCTGTCATCATAACTGGATTTTCACCTCCTGCCCAGCTAATTGATAGCTTTCCACCGAGCAAATTTGCATCAACTTTATCATCAAGCAAGCCTTGCAAATGCCCTGAGATAATTGCTGCACATGCGCCCGTACCACAAGCTTGGGTTTCGCCTACACCCCTTTCATAGACGCGCAAGTTGACATGTCCACGATCAATTATTTGCATAAAACCAACATTGACAGAGTTAGGAAAATAGCTTGCAGCTTGAATTGCCTTGCCTAATTGCTCTACAGGTGCGTTATCAATATTTTCTACAAGAACAACAGCATGGGGATTCCCAACCGAAACTGCACCAACTTTTATCAACTCGTTATTAATATCTAACATATAGGTATTAGACTGTTCATGGGCAATGAAAGGGATTTGTGAAGGCTCTAAAATAGGCACACCCATATCAACCGTAACCGTATTGTCATCGTTTACCTTTAAAACAATGCGCCCATTATTAGTAATAACAGCAATTTCGGTTTTAGTTGTTAGTCTTTCATCTCTTACAAAAATAGCAAAACAGCGTGCGCCGTTACCACAGTGCTCAACCTCTTCGCCATTGCCATTATAGATACGATAACGAAAGTCAGCATCGGCCACGTCAGATTTTTCCACCAATAAAAGCTGGTCACAGCCAATCCCAAAATGGCGATCCGCTATAAAGCGAACTTGGTCGGTGCTTAAAGAAAGAGACTGTGTGACCCCATTGATAACGACAAAATCATTCCCTAAGCCGTGCATTTTTGTAAAATTTATTTTCATTTCGTTTATGTGTATCTACTTGAATTTCTACAATATAGCCTAATAATAAAGGGAAGTTACTTGCGAAGCACTACAAAATTGATGCATGGAATAGTAAATTCAATTCCTAAACGCCTTTATTAGTGATACAGTACGCGAGCATATCAGCTTTCACTAATATAGATAGGAGGAAATCAATGAGTGATTTCAACGAAGAGTTAGACGCACGTGGTTTAAACTGCCCATTACCCATTTTACGCGCTAAAAAAGCAATCAATGGTTTAGAGGTCGCGCAAACTTTAAAAATAATCGCAAATGACCCTGGTTCAGTAAAAGATTTTGAAGCTTTTTGTAAGCAGACTGGCAATGAGTTAGTGTCAACGGGAGAAGAAGGTGACGAATTTACGTTCTTCATCAAAAAAGGTGGCTAATAAGCAACCTAAGCAGTTAAAAAAGCACCTAGGGTGCTTTTTTTTCGTCCGTCGTTTATATTGTGGTAGCCTTGAGGGGAATCTGATCAAGGTGAAGGTGCTTTATTAAAAACATTATTAAAGGTTAGGCTAGAAATGAGAACACGTTTTAAAACATGGGTACAAAAAAGCGCTTTAACGTTCTTGTGCTTCATGGTGTTTTCATCTGTAACTACAAGGCTTAGCGCGGAAAGTCACGACCCCATTCGCACCGCTCAAGAAAAACTCGCAGCTAAACTCACAAGCGATACCCTTTCAACTTTAATCACTTATGTTGAGCTACAAATTAGATTGCGTAAAGAAATAAAATCACTAAAAAGTGATCTTAAACATGTCCAGTCTGAAACAGAAAAAACGGAAACAAAAACAGCGCTTGGAAAAGTAGAGAAAAAGCTAAAAGATACCTCAAAAAACCTTGAAGATATTGCGTCCAATACCGATTTAGAACTGTTAAGAGACTCTAAAGAGCTGCCTTTTAATCTACAGCGTGAATTATTTTCTTTACTTGAGCCTGCCTTGAAGGAAATGAAACACGCGACCAGCGATGTTCGGCTTAAATCTCAAATTCGTGAAAAGATACTTTTTTATGAGCAGCGTCTACCTATCTTAGAAGAGGCTTTGCGGAATATTTCTGTCCTCAATCGCGCTAATGAAAACCCAAAAATAAAGTCTGAGCTGGTTAAGATGAATAAAGCCTGGGCGAAACAACGGGTTTTTATAGAAAGCGAGCTACAAGCCAAGCAGCTACAACTTGTCAAACTAGAGGCACAACAAGCGTCACTTACAGAAAATACAGATAGCTTCTTTAAGGACTTCTTTCAACGCCGTGGCTGGACGTTAATTCAAGCCTTCTTCGCCATCATCGGCGTGCTTATACTGTCGCGCTTAATACGCTTTATGTTCACGCGCTATCTCACAGGTTATGCCGCTGAACATCGTGGTGTTCAGTTTCGTATTATTGATATAGCTATTCGCTTTTTTACCTTCTTACTCATCATCATTGCGCCTATGATTATTTTCTACATAGAGGAAGACTGGGTGTTGTTTAGTTTGGGGATTTTGATATTGATAGGCATGGCATGGACGTTACGCCAAGCTATTCCACGTTACTGGGGACAACTTGAATTATTCTTAAATGTTGGGCCAGTCCGCGAAGGCGAGCGCCTAATGCTCAACGGTATCCCTTGGCGTGTTAAACACATCAACTTATATTCTATTTTAGAGAACCCCATAGCAGGGCTTAGTCAGCGTGTTGATATTGATGATTTAGTCGATATGCGCTCACGCCCTGTGGATGACAGTGAACCATGGTTTCCTTGTAAGCGCGGTGATTGGGTTCATTTAAAAGATGATGTGCGTGGAAAAGTTATCGGCATCTCTATCGAAATGGTGCAACTGATTCAACGTGGAGGCGCGGTTTATACTTACAATATGGATGAATTCCTTTCACAATCGCCAAAGAATCTTTCTAAGAGCTTCCGTGTTAAAGAAACCATCGGAATTAGTTATTCGCATCAAAAAGAAAGTACCACTAGTATTATTGAAAAGCTCGAAGCCACCATTAAAAAACGCGCGATTGATGAAGGCTACGAAGATATTGTTCAGAGTATTCGCGTCGAATTTCAACGCGCGAATGATTCATCGCTAGACCTTGTTGTAATTGCCGACTTTAAAGGCAGCGCTGCTGATATTTATAATCGGCTTCGTCGATCAATTCAACGCTGGTGTGTAGATGCCTGCACCGAAAACAAGTGGGAAATTCCGTACCCTCAACTTACCTTGCATTCAGAAACACTGTAGATTTCTTTCTATATTAAAAGCACACCCCCCCACTTTTACATGATGTTTCTTAATCAGTTTTTCCTTAAGCTAAGAAACATTCAAAAGTGGGGGGGGTGTACTTTTAAACATGGTTAAGAAGAGTTTTTGCGCAACTTCCGTAACTTCCGTAACACTCTTTCCTGCAATACCCCAGTTATCTGTTTCTACTTCATCAATTACAACAACCAATGACGTTGGGCTTTTCCCAGTACATCAACTAACAACTGTGTCGCACCTTCTTTGGTGATTTTTATATTTACGTATGGCATTTTTGCTCCTACATCATGCGTTTCATAATGAGTTGATAAGTTTCAGGGCTGCTTAGCGTGTCTATAAATTGGCTGGCATCGGGCGTTACAAACCATAGCACAACAACACAAATACTAATGACTGCAGTGCTAATACGTTCTTTAAAATCAAATAGTTTTAAGGCTGTTCCAAAAGAGCGTTTAAGTCGATGACCCATAAAATCGACGCTATAAATTTCATCTAATATCAAGTGTAGGATAAACCCGAGAAAAATGAACAGGCCCACTAACCAAGCAATAAACGGCTGCTTGCCAAAAAAGTGAAAACTCAATGCTGTCGTTGCAAAGCAAAAAAGCAACGCGACGCTAATGGAATGAATAGAGCCACGGTGTACAGTAAATTTTTGAAAAAGCGCCCAAATAGGAAAACGCACAAACAAATATACGCCTAGACCCGCGCCCCATAGTTCAATAACAGAAAGTTGATTCTCAGCAGAAAATACCCAGAGAAATGCCATAACAATTCCTAGAAGCGAAAATAAAATTCGGCTAGGGTGAGAATAATGCAAATCAATATCGGGGAGAATTCCACCCAACACTCCAACAGATGCAAGCAACAGCGCATCTTTCGCATCGACAAAACCGACTTGTAGACAAAGCGTTGCGAGCATTCCTGAGCCGACTGCAGCTACGCCTAAGTGTGTATTAAAGTTTGCCATGATTATTTATGTAAGCGCCCTGTTTTATTGTTTTTGATTGTAAGCAGTTTACTTCTATACTTACCTTATTCATAGAGGAAAGAAGATGCCAGCAATAACAACCATCCACGATTTACAGCGCCTATTTAAAAAGCGCGTACCGAAAATGTTTCATGACTATGTGGATTCAGGCTCGTGGACAGAAAGCACTTATCGCGCCAATGAAAGTGATTTTGAAAAGATAAAATTTCGCCAACGTGTTGCTGTTGATATGAGCAACCGCTCGCTAGAGACCACCATGATTGGGCAAAAAGTCAATATGCCTGTCGCCATTGCGCCCACAGGCTTGACTGGCATGTTATACGCTGATGGCGAAATGCTCGGTGCAATGGCGGCGGAAGCGATGGGTGTGCCATTTACTTTATCGACCATGAGTGTTTGCTCAATTGAAGATGTGGCAAGTGTGACTAGCAAACCCTTTTGGTTTCAGTTGTATGTAATGAAAGACCGTGGCTTTGTTGAAAACTTGATAGAGCGGGCAAAAGCAGCAAACTGTTCCGCACTTGTTCTTACATTGGATTTACAAATTCTCGGACAGCGCCATAAAGATATTCAAAACGGATTATCCGTGCCGCCGAAGATGACGGCTTCTCAAATTTATAATATGGCAATTAAGCCATCGTGGTGTCTGAATATGCTCACCACCAAGCGCCATAGTTTTCGCAATATTGAAGGGCATGTAAAAGATGCGACCGATTTATCATCACTCAGTGTTTGGACGCAAAAGCAGTTTGAAGATAAATTATCGTGGGATGATATCGAATGGATAAAACAAAAATGGGGCGGCCCGCTAATACTAAAAGGTATCTTGGATATTGAAGATGCAAAACTGGCGGTAAAATCTGGCGCAGATGCTATTATAGTATCGAACCATGGCGGGCGACAATTAGACGGCGCACGCTCATCTATTTCGGTCTTGCCAGAAATTGTGGATGCAGTGGGTGATCAAATAGAAGTGCATATGGATGGTGGAATTCGCTCAGGGCAAGATGTATTGAAAGCCGTCTCACTCGGTGCAAAGGGCGTGTATATCGGACGACCATTTCTCTATGGCTTAGGTGCGATGGGACAAAAAGGTGTTACCACAGCGCTAGAAATTATCCGCAATGAAATGGATATCAGCATGGCATTTTGTGGCGAGCGTGATATTGATAAGATGGGACGAAGCCATCTTTATTTGGGCTAACTTATGGATTTAAAACAATGGAATTTAAGTTTCTAAAAACATCATTTTTCATATTATTAGCAGGCATTGCGCTGGTGATTATTGGGATAATTATTATCATTGTAGAGCAATTTGTTGGATATGGAAAACATGGCAGCTATGGCGCTTTGCCTATTATGCTTGGTTTTTTACTTATTCTCGTTTCGAGCTTTTCTTTTGTAAAAGCTGTTGCGGTTAAAATTGCATTGGCATTTCTTCCTAATAAATTAATGGAAAAAATCATGAAAAAAGAAGAAGAGGCAGCTGAAGAGGAGTTTCATGATCTTCGTGATATTCATAACAGGAAAGAAAACAAAGGCAACCCTAATAAAAGTGCTAAATCAGTGGTTACGCGTAATCGCTAAAATAGAGTTATTAGACAATAAGAATGCAAGGCACACTCCCCCACTTTTAGCGAGCTTGCGCTTTGCCTTTAAAAGCAACAACTCGATTATTAGAGAGAAGCCGTTGAATGATAGCTCGTTAGCTTTTTATCGACTGCTAGAATTTATGCAGAGCCACATGATATTTAAATTCCCAACATCGGTAGGTGTTTTATTTTGTGATAAGTAAGGGATAGCACAATGCAATGCTTTAGTGCTTCGACAGGAACGCTATCGCCTAATTCGAAAATAATGGCACGGTTATCTTC
>CAYOHT010000030.1:0-14182 GCA_964403815.1 uncultured Cocleimonas sp. | reverse complement strand
GGGGTCTGATGATAAAAGCAGGTAGTGATGAGGTTAGGGCTAATCTCAAACTGCTTGGTCGTCATAATGCAATGAACGCTCTTGCGGCAACCGCGGTTTCGACCGCACTGGGAATCAAACTGGAAATTATCATCGAAGGTTTAGAATCTCTACAACCAGTGAAAGGGCGTTTAGCTCCAGTAGCTGGTCTTTATAACTCGCAGATTCTGGATGACACGTATAACGCGAATCCAGACTCTGCTGTGGCGGCACTTGATGTGCTTGCGCAAAGAAAAAACACAGCCTTTGTGTTAGGCGACATGGGTGAGCTGGGTGCAGATGCAATAAAAATGCACGAAAATATCGGCAAAAAGGCAAAAGATATTGGTATAAATCGTATGTATTGTTTGGGTGACTACAGCGCTAAAGCGTGTAATAAGTTTGGTGAACATGGGAAAAGCTTTACTGAAATGGATAAATTGTTGAGTAGTTTAAAAAGTGATGTTCTCAATAATAAAAATGGGAAAATGACCATCTTAGTAAAAGGTTCTCGTACCATGAGAATGGAACGCGCGGTTGAAGCGCTAAGCGCAGAGGGTGTTATCTGATGCTGGTTTATATTTTTGATTGGTTGTCACAACATTATTCAGCTTTTAATGTATTTCAGTATTTGACCGTACGAAGCATTATGGCGGTCTTAACCGCTTTGGCGATTGCTTTAGTATTTGGCGAAAGAATGATTGTTGCACTAACCAATTTAAAAATGGGGCAGCCAATTCGTGGTGATGGGCCAGAAACACATCTCGCTAAAGCGGGTACGCCAACCATGGGTGGGGCGCTAATTTTATTGGCAATTACGGTTTCTACCTTACTTTGGAGTGATTTGAGCAATCATTATGTTTGGGTGGTGCTATTTGTAACGTTAGGCGCAGGTCTGATTGGTGGCTATGACGATTATCTGAAGCTAAAAGAAAAGAGTAGCAAGGGCTTGTCATCAAAGCTTAAGTATTTAGGTTTGTCGTTTGTTGGTTTAGCTGCAGTTAGTTATTTATATGTGGTAGCGAATACAAATGTTGAAACAACATTGTATTTCCCAGTCGTTAAAGAGTGGTTTTGGGATATGGGTTGGTTGTTTATCCCTTGGAGTTATCTTGTAATTGTAGGCACAAGTAACGCGGTGAATTTAACGGATGGTTTGGATGGTTTGGCGATTATGCCCACTATTCTAGTGGCGGCGGCGCTGGGTGTGTTTGTCTACGTGGCAGGTAATGTGAAATTCTCAGATTATTTGGGTATGCCTTATGTTGCAGGTGTTGGTGAAATTGTTGTTTTTTGTACTGCTATTTTTGGCGCTGGTTTAGGCTTTTTGTGGTTTAACACGTATCCCGCTCAGGTGTTTATGGGTGATATTGGTGCGCTTGGCTTAGGCGCGGCACTTGGTATTGTTGCTGTGCTGGCACGCCAAGAATTGGTGTTGTTTATTATGGGCGGTGTTTTTGTAATGGAAGCTGTATCGGTGATCTTACAGGTAGGCTCTTATAAATTAAGAGGCAAGCGTATTTTTCGTATGGCGCCGATACATCACCACTTTGAGTTAAAAGGCTGGGCAGAGCCTAAAGTAATTGTACGTTTTTGGATTATTACGATTGTTTTAGTTTTGGTTGGTTTGGCGACCTTGAAGGTTCGCTAGAAGCTTGATAAAAACATCATGTAAAACTAGGGGGGTGTGCTTTGAGTCCTTCTTATTATTTGTATTTTAAATGGATATTTGATTAAGAAAATGAATGCGTCACAGTCAATAAATTCGGTAATCGTTGGTCTTGGTCAGACTGGGTTATCGGTTGCGCGTTACTTAGCGAATCAAAACGAAAGTTTTGCGGTTGTGGATAGCCGTGATAATCCTCCTAATGCTGATGACCTTAAAAGTGATTATGCCGATATACCTTATCATTTTGGTGATTTTAAATCAGATTGGTTTGTCACTGCAGATCGGTTGGTGGTGAATCCTGGTGTTGCGGTTGCTACACCTGAGATTCAGCAAGCCAAAAAATCAGGTGCTGAAATCATTGGCGATATTGAATTGTTCGCACGAGAAATTGGTCAAACAAAACCTATCGTTGCTATCACTGGATCAAACGGTAAAACCACTGTTACGTTGTTGTTAGATTTGATGGCGAAAAAATCAGGCGTAAGAGTTGGCACAGGTGGCAATGTGGGAACCCCCGCGTTGGACTTGTTGCTAGCAAAAGACACTGAGTTGTTTATTTTAGAACTATCAAGCTATCAACTAGAAACATCGCCATCGCTACAAACACTTTCTGCGGTTGTGCTGAATGTGTCTGAAGATCACCTTGATCGTTATGACAATGATCTTGAAAAATATGCACAATCAAAAGCAGCTATTTATAAGAACTGTAAAACAATCATTGCTAACCGTGATGATGGGTATTCGATGCGTTTTGCCAATGAAGCGAGTGACTACCAAGCAATACTCACCTTTGGTTTAGATAAAGTAGAAGCTGGGCAATATGGTATTGCATTGAAAGCAGGCAAAGAATGGTTGGCAAAAGGTGATGATTTATTGCTGGCAGTCGATGAAATAAAGTTACCAGGTCGTCATAACGTATCTAATGCACTCGCGGCTTTGGCGTTAGGAGAAGCGGCAGGTTTAACAATGACGACTATGTTGGAAGTATTAAAAGAATTTTCAGGCACAGAGCATCGTACGCAATGGCTTGCAAAGTTTAATGGTGTGAATTGGTATAACGATTCAAAAGGAACAAACGTAGGGGCTACGCTTGCCGCGCTCTCTGGTCTACCCGGAAAAACTGTTTTGATTGCGGGTGGGCAAGGTAAGGGCGCGGATTTTTTGCCACTACAACAAGCCATTAAAAATAAAGCACAAGCAGTTGTGCTGATGGGCGAGGATGCTCAAGAAATTGCAGATATTATTGGTGATGCAGTTCCAATCACCTTTGTAGAAAGTATGGATGAAGCGGTAGCAGTTGCTTATAAGTTGTCTGTGAAAGGAATAGATGGAGATACAGAAATGAATGTGTTGCTGTCACCTGCTTGTGCGAGTTTCGATATGTTTGATAATTATAAGGTACGCGGTGAAATGTTTATGGCCGCGGTATCAGAGTTAGAAAAGGGAGCCGCAAATGATCAGTAAAATTTGTGCAGACTTTAAACCATCATGGCAGCTTTATGTTGATAGAGGCTTGTTAGTTAGCGTGGCAATGTTATTAGGTTTAGGTCTTGTTATTATGATGTCTGCCTCTATTGCGGTGGCAGAGAGAAAGTACGGCAATATGTACCATTTCTTTAATAGGCAGTTAGTTTTCCTCGTGATTGGTTTGGTTGCAGGCTATTTAACTTATAAAATAAAAACTTCGTTTTGGCAAAATATCGGAGCGAAGTTGTTGCCATTCGTTCTGTTGCTATTGGTGTTGGTGCTTTTGCCAGTGATAGGTAAAGAGGTTAATGGAAGTCATCGCTGGATAAACCTTGGGCCTGTGTCGCTACAGGTGTCTGAGTTAGCCAAGTTAATTATGATTATGTATCTGTCTGGCTATATGGTGAGGCACGGTAAGGAGCTATCTCAATCATCATCGTACCAGCCTTTATTAGTGCCGTTGATCGTCTTGGGAATTACGGATGGCTTGTTGATGTTAGAACCTGACTTTGGTTCAGTTGTGGTATTAACGGCAACAGGAATTGCATTGTTATTCCTTGGTGGCGTTAAGCTTTCACGTCTCTTTATACTTTTTGTTGGCGCAATAGCAGTGATGATTCCGTTAGTCATGATGGGCTATCGTGGCGCACGCATTACGGCATTTCTTGACCCTTGGGCTTACGCATCGGGCAAGGCTTATCAAACAGTTCATTCATTAATGGCTGTAGGTGATGGTGGTTGGTTCGGCGCAGGCTTAGGTGCAAGTATTCAGAAACTTTTCTATCTGCCAGAAGCGCACAATGACTTTATTTTTGCTGTACTTGCAGAAGAATTTGGCTTTATCGGTATTGTGTTTACGTTATTTTTATATGGGTGGTTGGTACAACGCGCTTTTGTCATTGGCTTTAGAGCAGATAGAGAAAAGCTACATTACGCCGCATACCTTGCATACGGTATTGGGTTTTGGATTGGCTTCCAGGTGCTGTTCCATATTGGTGTGAACCTAGCATTACTGCCACCAAAGGGTTTGACCTTACCATTAATTAGTTATGGTGGAAGTAGCTTGTTGATAACCATGATTGCGATAGCGTTGCTTATGCGGGTACACAGAGATACACAGATTGCTCGATTTGGCGTGAGTGAGAAAGAAGCGCAAAAGCTAAAAAGAAAAATGAGCAGAAGAACGAATGTGAAAGGAGCAAGTTATGCAAGATGATGTTGTAAATAGTCAGCAAAAAGAACTTGGTCCAATCTTGATAACAGCAGGCGGAACAGGCGGACACGTATATCCTGGGCTAGCGGTTGCCAGAGCATTGCAAGCACAAGATATTCCAGTAATTTGGATGGGTACACCAAACGGTTTAGAAGCACGAGTAATTCCAGAAGCAGAGATTGATATGGTCTATCTCTCGGTAAGTGGTTTGCGTGGTAAAGGGTTATTAAAGTTATTAGCGGCGCCTGTCCAATTAGTAAGAGCATTGTTTCAATCTGTGATGATTATGCGAAAAGTTCGTCCGTCAGCAGTATTGGGCATGGGAGGGTTTGTCGCAGGGCCAGGTGGATTAGTTGCTTCATTAATGGGCAAGCCTGTCGTTATTCATGAACAAAATGCTATTCCGGGTTTAACCAATAAATTACTCAGCGGTTTTAGTAAAAAAGTATTAGAAGGTTTTCCTGGAACATTTAAAGATCGTAAAAATACCGTAGGTATTGGCAACCCTGTTCGAAAAGATATTGCTGGGCTTGAGAATCCTCGTCAGAGGTTAGGTGATCGTTGGGGTCATGTACGTGTTTTAGTCTTCGGTGGAAGTTTGGGCGCGCAAGCACTTAACGAAATCGTACCGATGGCATTGGGTGAATTAGCGCTGGATAAACGTCCTGTCGTTCGTCATCAAGCAGGTAAGAACAAAGACAGTGTTACAAAAAGTCTTTATGAAAAAATGGAAGTTGAAGCAGAAATAACTCCCTTTATTGAAGATATGGCAGAGGCATACGAATGGGCAGATTTAGTAATTTGTCGTTCAGGTGCGCTAACGGTGGCAGAACTAGCGGCAGCAGGAATTGCATCCATTATGGTGCCTTACCCTTGGGCAGTGGATGATCACCAGACAGAGAATGCTAAATATTTAACTGAACATGGTGCAGGCATATTGATGCCACAAAGTGGAATGACGAAAGAGTCATTATCTGCATTATTAAGTGAGCTTTGTAGTAACCGTGACAAATTAATTGAAATGAGTATTAGGGCGAGAGAATTGGCTAAACCACAAGCAACCGATGAAGTTGCCGCAATTTGTGCGGAGCTTGCAGGCTATGATTTTGATAAAGATAAATTTAATAGTGAAAAGTTTGATGACGGAAATAAATCTACAGGCATAAAATATGTAGAAACTATTGATGCCAATAAAATCGGTATGGATGAAACGGATCAAGGAGCAAGCTATGAAGCAGCCTAATGATCTAGCGCGTCGTCGTATTAAACAAATTCATTTTGTAGGTATCGGTGGCTCAGGTATGGGCGGAATTGCCGAGGTACTTGCCAATATTGGTTATGAAATTACCGGTTCTGATATTGCAACTAATCCTATGACTGAGCGCTTAGCATCGCTGGGTGCAAAAGTATTTAAAGGGCATGCCGCTTCAAATATTGAAGGTGCGAATGTGGTTGTGACTTCAACAGCGGTTAATAACGATAACCCTGAAGTGATAGCGGCTCGTGAGCAGAATGTTCCTGTTGTGCCACGCGCTGAAATGCTTGCAGAAATTATGCGCTTTAGTAACGGTATCGCTATTGCAGGTACGCACGGTAAAACAACTACAACCAGCTTGGTAACAAGCTTGTTGGCAGAAGGCGGGCTTGATCCAACGTTTGTCATTGGTGGAAGGCTGAATAGTACGGCGAGTAATTCACGTCTAGGTTCGGGTGATTATTTGGTGGCCGAAGCGGATGAAAGTGATGCTTCATTCTTACTACTACAACCGATGATTTCGGTAGTGACCAATATAGATGCGGATCACTTATCAACTTACGACAATGATTTTGAAAAACTTAAAGCAACATTTGTAGAGTTCTTACATCACCTTCCATTCTACGGTTTGGCTGTGCTTTGTGTTGATGATGATCATGTTTGCGATATTTTGCCAGAAGTCACACGAAGTATTACAACGTATGGTATTCATTTTGATGCTGATGTACGAGCTAGAAATGTTCGCTACGCAGGTACACAAAGTTTCTTCACGGTAGAACGTAGCGATAAAGCACCACTCGATATTACTTTGAATATGCCTGGCGAACATAATATCCAAAATGCATTAGCCGCTATCGCCATAGCAACTGAGTTAGGTGTTTCGGATGATGATATTGTCAGCGGTTTGGATAAATTCCAAGGTGTTGGTCGTCGCTTTCAATTCTACGGAGACATCAAAACACAAAATGGCACAGTGACATTGGTCGATGATTATGGCCATCACCCAACTGAGATGGAAGCTACGATGAAAGCGGTACGTAGCGCGTGGCCAGATCGTCGTATGGTAGTGCTTTTCCAACCACACAGATATACACGAACGCGTGATTTGTTCGAAGATTTTGCACAGGTATTATCAGAGCCAGACGTATTGGCGCTAATGGATGTTTACGCGGCAAATGAAGAGCCAATCGCAGGTGCAGATGGGCGTTCATTGGCAAGAGCTATTCGCAACCGTGGCAATGTTGATCCTGTGTTTATTGCAGACCAAGAAGACATCGTTGAAGTATTACAAAACCAGCTCCAAGACGGTGATGTTTTGTTGACCTTAGGCGCAGGAAGCGTTGGCGCAATTGCAGCAGCTTTACCTGCTCAGTTATCACAGGGGTCGTTACTTTAATGAATGCAAGCACTCAACAATTTGGAAAAGTTGCCGTGTTAATGGGAGGCTGGGCTGCCGAGCGTGAAGTGTCGCTCAACAGTGGTAAAGCTGTCCTCGAAGGATTATTAGAAAAAGGTATTGATGCACACGGCGTGGATGCTGATAGAGGTGTATTGGACGTATTAAAGAAAGAAAACTTTGATCGTGTATTTAATATTTTACACGGTCGCGGTGGTGAGGATGGCGAGCTTCAAGGGGCACTTGAGATTCTACAAATTCCGTACACAGGTTGTGGCGTAATGGCATCGGCAATTAGCATGGATAAGCTAATGACGAAGCGCTTGTGGATTGGTTCAGGTTTGCCAACGCCTGCATTTGAGATATTACATGCGAGTACAGATTTTGAAGAGGTTGTTGAAAAGCTAGGGCTCCCTGTAATGGTAAAGCCAGCACAAGAAGGCTCAAGTATTGGTATGAGCAAAGTGACAGAGGCTAGTCAACTTCGCCCTGCGTATGAAGAAGCCGCAAAATACGATGATGTGGTTTTTGCAGAACAGTGGGTAACAGGTAAAGAATTCACGGTCGCTATTTTGGGTGACAATGTTCTACCTTCAATTCGTTTGGAAGCAGATCAATCAGCAGATTTTTATGATTACGATGCGAAATACATAACGCATAAAACGCAATATTTCTGCCCTAGTGGATTAAGTGATAATGATGAAGATACTTTAAATACGTTATCAAAAACAGCCTTTAAAGTGCTGGGTGGAAAAGG
Source organism: uncultured Cocleimonas sp. (assembly GCA_964403815.1). Lineage (GTDB taxonomy): Bacteria > Pseudomonadota > Gammaproteobacteria > Thiotrichales > Thiotrichaceae > Cocleimonas. The sequence goes on along the minus strand of CAYOHT010000030.1, from coordinate 6,407 downwards.
CTGGGGACGTGTTGATGTGATGCAAGATAACGTAGGTACGTTTTGGTTGATTGAAGTGAATACCGTGCCGGGCATGACAGATACTTCACTTGTACCAATGGCAGCAAAACAGCAAGGCATGAGCTTTGCTGATTTAACTCTTGAGATATTAAAGACAGCGTAGGCTGGCTAGGATTGATATGAAAGCAAGAAAGGCAAAACGACCACAAGCAACACGCCGTAAACCTGCACGTGCGTCAATACGGAATAGTTTTTCAGTTCCATGGAAATCCATAGCACTAACGGTGTTAGTGATAGCGCCACTTGCTTTGGCGGTAGGTACATATCAGTGGATACAAAGCCCTCAGAATTTGACCATTACATCGGTCGAAGTAAAAGGTGATTTAGATATTTTGGATAAGGCGCAGTTGCAACCTGTGATAGAGCCTTTTACAAAAACGAACTTATATTTGTTGGATCAAAAAGCATTAGAAACTGCGATTGAAGATAACCCGTGGGTTTATTCAGCATCAATGACTAAAATTTGGCCTGACAAGTTAATTATAAAAATTTTTGAACAGCGTCCAGTCGCATTTTGGGGAAAGGATGAAATGTTAGCGGAGAATGGCGAGATAATTAAAGCCAGCCTGAAAAAACAGCAAGGAAAGTTGCCAGTGCTTTACAGCCCCAATAATAAGGGCAGAAATATGGCAACAGGATTTTTAAAGATTAGAGAGTGGATGAAAGATTTTCCGCTAAAAATGGTTGAGTTTAGAGAAGATACGCGTGGGTCATGGCAGATAAAGTTGGAAAATGGCATGACGTTGAAAATAGGGCGAGAGCATCAGGAAAAACGTTTGAGACGGTTTATGGTTGGTTACACCGAGAGTTTAAAGTCGGTCATCAATAATGTAAAAACCATTGACTTGCGTTACACCAATGGTTTTGCAGTTAAATGGAAGAAGGGACTGTCTGCAGGCAGTGTCACAAAAGGGTAAAGGGGTATTAGTCATGGGTAAACCGTTAAAAGAAAGTTCGATGGCGTTGAGTAGCGAAGGCAATATGGTTGTTGCACTCGATATAGGAACATCAAAAATAGTCGCCTTAATTGGTGAGATAAATGATGCTGGTGGTGTTGAAATTGTCGGCATCGGCAAGCATCCGTCACGCGGAATGAAAAAAGGCGTGGTGGTGAATATTGATTCAACCATTGAGGCCATTCAACGAGCCGTTGAAGAAGCAGAGCTGATGGCTGGTGTAAATATTAATTCAGCCTACGCGGGTATTGCTGGTAGCCATATTCAGAGTTTAAATTCTCACGGTATCGTGGCAATCAAAGATAAAGAAGTCACAGAAGCTGATCTTGAGCGAGTAATGGATGCGGCACGTGCTGTAGCAATACCAGCAGATCAACGTATTTTGCATGTACTACCGCAAGATTATGTGATTGATCAGCAAGAAGGTATTCGTGAGCCAATTGGTATGTCGGGCGTACGTTTAGAGGCACGTGTGCATTTGATAACTGGCGCGCAAAGTGCGGCACAAAATATCGTTAAATGTGTTGATCGTTGTGGGCTAGATGTTGATGATGTGATTCTTGAGCAAGTTGCTTCAGGTTATGCCGTATTGGAAGATGATGAGAAAGAGCTTGGCGTTTGCATGGTCGATATTGGCGGCGGCACAAGTGATATTGCTATCTTTTTAAATGGTGCGATTCAACACACAGCAAATATTCCAGTTGCGGGTGATCAAGTGACTAACGATATTGCAGTAGCGGTTCGTACCACGATGCAGTTTGCAGAAAAATTAAAGATTGAGCACGGAAGCGCACTACGTCAATTAATTACTGAAGATGAAGTTATTGAAGTACCTGGTATTGGTGAGCGTGCATCACGTGGGCTATCAACGCAGACGTTAGCCTCGGTTATTGAGCCTCGTTATGAAGAGTTGTTTTCAATTATTCAGGCGGAAATACGCCGTAGCGGATTTGAAGATCGTATAGCTGCAGGCATCGTATTAACAGGTGGCTCATCAAAAATTAAAGGTGCGGTTGAACTGGCAGAAGAAATTTTCCATATGCCAGTACGCATTGGTTCACCGACTAATATTGGCGGACTTAAAGGTGAAGTTGAAGACCCTATTCATGCAACAGGCGTTGGATTACTGCTATATGCAGCAGGGCAGAATGAGTTTGCGGGCGGCGGATATTCTAATGTCACCGCAGAAAATATTTGGGACAAAATGAAAAGTTGGTTCGGAAATAATTTGTAAAAAGTAGCACATTTTTAGTAACAGTTTAAACAGTAAAGTTGTAAATAGAAAAAATGTTTTTGAAGGAAACATTTGAAGTTAATAGCAGTAAATAAGGAATGACCATATTGGTCAATTTAAATCACATTGGAAGTTTAATATAAAAGGAGTTAGGGCTATGTTTGAATTAATGGATACAGAAGGGGCAAATGCGAGCATCAAAGTAATCGGAGTTGGTGGCGGTGGCGGAAATGCGGTAAAAAACATGTTAGATGCAGGGGTTGAAGGGGTTGAGTTTATCTGTGCAAATACAGATTCACAGGCACTGGATGGTGCAGGTGTTAAAAACCTTATTCAGCTAGGTAACACATTAACAAAAGGTTTAGGTGCAGGGGCAAACCCAGAAGTAGGGCGTGAAGCAGCACTTGAAGATCGCGAACGCATTAAAGAGCTCGTGTCAGGAACAGATATGCTATTCATCACCGCAGGCATGGGTGGTGGAACAGGTACAGGTGCAGCGCCAGTAGTTGCAGAGATTGCAAAAGAGCTAGGTGTACTAACGGTTGCAGTGGTTACAAAGCCATTTCCATTTGAAGGGCCAAAGCGCATGAAAATGGCTGAGGAAGGTATTGCAGAATTAGGTAAGTATGTCGACTCAATCATCACGATTCCTAATGCAAAACTACTCACATCGTTAGGTAAAAACACATCGTTACTAGATGCTTTTAAAGCAGCAAACGATGTACTTCTTGGCGCAGTGCAAGGTATTGCGGAGTTAATTACTCGCCCAGGTTTGATCAACGTGGATTTCGCTGATGTAAAAACAGTGATGAGCGAAATGGGTATGTCAATGATGGGTACAGGTATCGCAAGTGGCGATGAGCGCGCAACAAAAGCGGCAAATGCGGCAATTTCAAGTCCTCTTCTGGATGATATACATTTACAAGGTGCACGCGGTATTCTAGTGAATATCACAGCAGGCTTGGATATGGGTATTCACGAGTTTGAAGAAGTGGGCGCGGCAGTACGTGAGTTCGCACACGATGACGCAACCGTAGTTGTAGGAACCGTTATTGACCCAGATATGAGCGATGAGATTCGCGTAACATTGGTAGCAACAGGTCTTGATGCACAAGGTGCGAGCTTACAAGCTGTACCAACACCAGAGCAAAATGGCACATTACGCCCAGTAGAGCTAGAGCAACCTCGCATGGTAGCAGGTGGTGGTTATGTAGCACCAACGTATGATGCAGCGCCGCAGAAAGCTACGGGTACTTCGGATAGTAGTAGTTACCTAGATATACCAGCATTCCTAAGAAACCAAGCTGATTAACTGAACAGCTTACCCCTATTTTACGCCAGCCCTGCGTTGGAGAATGATCAGTTGCAGTAGCAAGCTCACATTCTCCGCCTTGTTCTGGCGCAAACTAGGGGCAATCTGATCAGTTAATGGTTCGATTGGATGAACAAAAAAGGAGCGATTAAGCGCTCCTTTTTTGTGTCTGGAATTTATAGTAATTGGAAACATCATGTAAAAGTGGGGGGGTGTGCTTTATATATTATACAAAGTACACCCCCCCACTTTTACATGATGTTTAATGAATGTTTTTTCCGTGTCTTTTCGTGGCAAAAAACTTTTAGTTTCTACGCCAAATTGTCTCAGCGCCATTATCTTCAAGCGTAATCCCTTGTGATTGTAATTCATCACGAATCTTATCTGCGCCAGCCCAGTCTTTATTGGCTTTGGCTTCGATGCGTTGCTGGATGAGTGCTTCGATGTCAGTATCGCTAAGTCCGTCCGAATCGTTGCTTCCGCCTTTAAACCATGCTTCGATAGCATCATCAGTGCCATCAGTGCCGCCTTCCATTAATCCTAATTGATTGGCGAGTTGCTGTAATAGCGCGCCTAGGTTTTCGGCTTCTTCATCGCCCGTGCGGTTTACGTCGCGGGCTAAATCAAACAATACAGCGAGTGCTTCTGGCGTATTGAAATCATCATCCATCGCATCAATAAAGCGCTTTTGATAATCCGTATCCTGTGGTGCTGTGCCTAGCTTTATGCCGCGCAGTGCCGTGTAAAGTCTATCCAGCGATGCGCCTGCCGCATCTAGCTGGTCGGTGCTGTAATTTAGCGGGCTACGGTATTGGCTAGTGAGCATAAAGTAGCGGATTTCTTCGGCTTTGTATTTTTCTAGCACTTCTTTGATGGTGAAAAAATTGCCGAGTGATTTTGACATTTTCTCTTCATCAATACGAATAAAGCCATTGTGCATCCAGTAATTTGCAAAGTGTTCGCCTGTGCAAGCTTCTGACTGCGCAATTTCATTTTCGTGATGCGGGAATTGCAAATCATGCCCGCCACCGTGAATATCAAAATGATTGCCGAGTATTTTTGTCGACATGGCGGAACATTCAATGTGCCAACCTGGGCGACCATTGCCCCAAGGGGATTCCCACGATGGCTCGTCGGGTTTTGCCATTTTCCACAAGACAAAATCTAAAGGATCATTTTTATCGGTGTTGACGGCGATGCGGTCGCCTGCGCGTAAGTCCTCAATTTTTTTGCCAGAAAGCTTTCCATAGCCTTCAAACTTAGCTACAGAATAATACACATCGCCACTCTCACCTTGGTAAGCATAGCCTTTGTCGATGAGGGTTTTAATCATCTCAAAAATTTCTGGAATGTTGTCGGTGGCTTTTGGTTCGGCTGTGGGTGGCTGAATGCCAAGCGCACGTTCATCATCGTGCATCGCATCAATAAAACGCTCGGTGAGTGCTTTAAAATCCTCCCCATTTTCATTAGCGCGCGCGATAATCTTGTCGTCAATATCGGTGATATTACGAATATACGTTACATTATAACCGCTGGCTTTTAGATAACGAAATACCACATCAAACGCCACCATCACGCGCGCATGACCTAAGTGACAGTGATCGTAAACCGTCATGCCACACACATACATGCGGATTTTATTGGCATCAATAGATGTGAAGGTTTCTTTTTGATTGGTGAGGCTATTGTAGATTTGTAACATGACTTTTCTGAATTCTTTTTGGTGTTTTATGAATGACGGCAATGGTAGCAGAAGCTTATTAATTCCGCTATTATTCGCTCTTTGAAAATATTTAAAGGGGTAACTTATATGATAAACGCAATAAAACCAAGCCAACTGCTAATCGCTTTTGCATCACTCTTTATATTTTTGAGTGGCTGTAACGCCCAAGAAACAAAAGCGGCTGAAAAGCCAACGGAAACCACAACATCTGGAGAGAAAAAGAAAATGTCTGCAAACCCTGTAATTAAAATCGAAACCAGCAAAGGCACAATGATGCTTGAGCTAGACGCCGAAAAAGCCCCAAATTCTGCTGCAAACTTTGTAGCGTATGTTGAAGATGGTTTTTATGATGGCCTAATCTTTCACCGAGTAATACCAGGTTTTATGGTGCAAGGTGGCGGTATGAATCCTGATATGAGTGAGAAAGGTAATAAGAAAGCACCTATTAAGAACGAAGCAAACAACGGTCTAAAAAATGACCGTGGAACTGTTGCAATGGCGCGCACAGGCGACCCGCACTCGGCTTCATCACAGTTCTTTTTAAACTTAAAAGACAATGATTTCTTAAACCACACCAGCGAGTCACAAGCAGGTTGGGGTTATGCTGTCTTTGGTAAATTAACAGAAGGCTTAGATGTTATTGATGAAATAGCAAAAGTGAAGACGGGTAATCATGGCGGTCACGGTGATGTGCCTTTAGAGGCTGTGACTATTACTAAAATGTCAGTCGTTAAATAATTGTACAACTCGTCATACTGGCATCCGTCGTATGACGAGTATTATTAAATTATTTCCCTAGTGTGAGGGTTTAGAAGAGGGATGAAAGACAGCAAAAAAAACAACACCTACTTCATCTCAGACCTACACCTAGACGAATCCCATCCCCATCTCTTCAAACTCTTCTACGAGTTTATCGACAACATAAAAGCAGATGCCGAAGTACTTTACATACTGGGTGATCTATTCGAGTTCTGGATAGGCGACGACATCATCGACCTGCCCATCGGCAAACCTTATCTACCCACGATTGAGAAACTAAAGTCACTCTCCGATGCAGGCACAAAAATCTATTTCATCCAAGGCAATCGTGATTTTCTGCTTGGCAAAGGATTTATGCAACGC
>CAYOHT010000029.1:9754-14408 GCA_964403815.1 uncultured Cocleimonas sp. | reverse complement strand
TTAAGGAGAGTAAAGCTAGATCGTTTTTTTTATGAGCTTTATAAAAACTCCCAAACACCTTCAAATGCTTCTAATGAACCTTCTACAATCTCCTCTTCCTCACGGCTATCATAACCACAGTAAGAGAATGATCCAACGGTATCATCAACACTGGTGATGCGGATATGTTGCTGGCGTGAACCCAAAGTGATCGTCAACTCATCATCAATTTGGAATATAAAACCAGGGAAGATCAAGTTCGCTTCATTTCTAGCACCATCAATAGTCGGCAGTAATATACCTTCGATAGGAAGTTTTTGAGATATTTCACGATTTTTTATTTCATCAACCTGTACCATCATGCCATGCAGAGACAGTATTTCTAGACCTATCTTTAAACCGATACTTTTAAAAGAGTCCATCCAACGAATAACCGCTATTTGCCATTGATCCGCCTCGTCTTTTGGATCTTTAACCGCGACTAACTCACCAACACGCGCGCTACTTTTCTCGCTTTTTACTTGTCGTAACCCATAACCACCCGAACTACTGTTGTCTATTTTCCAGCTATGAAGTTGAACGTCTTTATCTTCTCCCAACATATCAAGGTCAACTTCTGTCCAAGGACTAGAAACGCCTTCTTCATTAGCTAAAGCTTCGTAGATATTATCTTCTTCAACACTTTCGTTAATCTGTGCTGCAAAAGAATCAACATCATTCTCTCGAATCATTTCAATAACATCTGACATTCGAATAGCCATTGATAACTTTTCTTCGCGTGAGAATCGTTTGTAACGACGATTACGAATGGTCGTCAACACATAAACCAAACGCTTCGCTAAACTGTGGTTTAGCATTGGCCATTTATCATGCGTTCCTAAATCTGACTGTGCGCTTAAGCTGACAAATCTATCCAAGTGATTAATGACTTTAGATAAGTCAAAAATTCGGCTCGTTGGAGAGTTAACCAAATCGCTTACAGGCATCAATGATGCAGGCTCATCACTATTTAGCAGTGCAATATGTGCATACTTGGCTGTTAAAGTAGATGCGTTTGAAAGTAAAGAAACGTCCTTTAAACATGCCTTAAAGAACTCTTCTATACGCTTTATTTCACCTTGACGCAGAGTATTAGGCGCAGCAAGTGCAACCAAATTAATCAACGTGTAATGATCGCTAATACTCATTCTATCTTCATGCGCATCATCTTTATTAGGTGCTACTTTATTCTCTAAATTATTCTCGCTAGCCAATAGGAATAAGTGATGTAAGTCATGCCAGATTGCTTGATCATACTTCGCATACACTTCATAACCGTTCATTAAAACTTGGCTCATGTATTTGATAGCACGATCAATTGATAATAATAATCTCTTTTTAGAGACTGATCGCTTCGTCAGCATTTCAAGAGCAGCAAGTTGATAAGAGCCTGCTGTTTCCATCAAAAGTGATTTTTTTAGATCAAAAATCTTTTGGCTTCTTTCTGGTAAAGGAAATGAGCGACTAAGGAAGTGTCTGTCTAAATTTTCAAGCACCATCTTTACATAAGGTAAAACTACCTCTGTAATATCTATTCTTGTCTGGGGTGCAATAGGATCTTGGTTAAATTGCGTTAGACCGATGAAGAGCTGACGCGTTGTCTCACCCATATCCGTCAAAGGTAAGCTGGAAACCCATGTTCTCGCTTTCGTTACCGTACTAATATCAATGTTGATTGATTTTTTTGCTTTATCGGTATCTTTAGCAGCTTTCTTAGCTGATGTAGAACTGTTTGATTCTTTATTTTTTTTCTTAGAAAACATAAGTGAACTCATGGTGAAACCTTATTTTTGTTATTTTTTATAAAATGATTTATTCGTATTATTTCGCCCATTGTAACATTATTTGATCTTTTATTCGATAGCCAGCTTAGACCGTTCGCCCGAAATTTCTTCCACTAATCGGGGAACAAGATAGCCGGGCAAACATTTTTTAAGGTCACTAAGCAGGTCGATTGCCTTCTTTCTATCCACCTCAAAATGTGCAGCTCCCTCTACTCTATCAAGTTGATGTAGATAATACGGCAGAACCTTTAATGAAAATAATCGATGACTTAATACACTTAAGGACTCAACGCTGTCACTCACCCCTTTTAATAATACAGATTGATTCAGTAGCATAAAACCAGCTTCGTGTAACTTCGCCAAAGACTCCCCAACTACTTGATCTAATTCATTAGCGTGGTTTGCATGTATAACCATTACCTTTTGAATAGGTAACGCCGTCGCCCACGTTATAAAGGTGTCATTTATACGTTCGGGTAAAAAAATAGGGATGCGCGTGTGGAAACGTAAGGTCTTAATATGAGGTATTTTAACAATATCCTCGCACATCGCTTGCAAGCGGTCATCGGGAATCATTAAAGGATCTCCCCCACTTAAAATAACCTCATGGATACTTTCATCGTTTTGAATAGACGCTAAGGTTTCCTGCCATTTACCCTTATCAGGCATCGAGCTGGCATAAGGAAAATGTCGTCGAAAACAATAACGGCAATGTACCGCACAAGCTCCTGTTGTAATTAACAGCACCCTGCCCTGATATTTTTGCAATACGCCCGATGAAATAACCGCATTCAAATCACCCACAGGATCAGCTACAAAACCTGAAGACGACCTTGTTTCATCTTGAATAGGGAGAACCTGCTTGAGGAGAGGATCACTCCAATCGCCTTTTTTCATCTTAGCGACATAAGAACGTGGAACCAATAGTTTAAAGTTATCAGGTAGATGCAGCTGGCTTTTATACTTACCATCAGACAAATTCAGAAGTTTCAAAAGCTCATAAGGATCCCTCACCGCATTGGCAAGCGCACTTTGCCATGTTTTATGGCTCACACTGTCGTTCACAGTCTCTCCCAAGGTAGCGTCGAAATTATCTTGAGATTCATCTTTAACTTTTCATGTATTAGCAGTTATCATCTATTCTAATTTTTTCTATCAGTGTGGAGAGCCAAAATGGCAACTTATAATACCAGTGAATTTAAAAGCGGTCTCAAATTTATAATGGACAACGATCCCTACACGATTGTAGAGAATGAATTTGTAAAACCCGGTAAAGGTCAAGCTTTTAGCCGCGTAAAAATCCGCAACCTAAAAACGGGGCGCGTGATTGATAAAACATTTAAATCTGGTGACAAGGTAGAAGCGGCTGACGTCATGGAAATTGATATGGAATATCTCTATGATGATGGCGAGTTTTGGCACTTTATGGAGCCTACCAGTTTTGAGCAACATGCCGCAGGCGAAGCTACCATCCAAGATGTTAAGCATTGGTTAAAAGCCCAAGAAATATACATCGTGACACTATGGAATGGTGCGCCGTTAAGCGTAACGCCACCAAACTTTGTAGATTTAAAAATCACCGAATGTGATCCTGGTGTTGCAGGCAATACAGCGCAGGGCGCAACCAAACCTGCAACGGTTGAAACAGGCGCTGAAATCAAAGTGCCTTTATTTGTTGAAGAAGGAGAAGTCGTCAAAATTGATACACGCACAGGTGAATACTTATCTCGCGCCAAGGAATCATAATAAAACCTTATTTAACCTTTTTTAAAGCACACCCCCCCACTTTTACATGATGAATTGGCGACCCACAACGAATCAAGCGGTTCGCCAACTGCGCGCCCAAATGAATCACGACATTCGTGCCTTCTTTCATCAGCGCCAAGTTTTAGAAGTTGAAACCCCTGCGCTTTCTCAGGCAGGAAACACTGATCCTTTTATTCAGTCTTTTCAACTCTTTAGCGCTACAACCACAAACATCACATCAAAATATTTACACACCTCCCCCGAGTACCCTATGAAGCGCCTGCTCGCCGCTGGCAGTGGCGATATTTATCAGATTTGTAAAGTGTGGAGAGAAGAGGAAGTCGGCAAAAATCACAACCCAGAGTTCACGCTACTTGAGTGGTATCGCGTTGGTTTTAGCATGCAACAACTAATACAAGAGATTAGCGACTTACTACACACACTTCTTCCATCACTTGAGAAAAATGACAAAAACATCTCTTACCAGCAACTCTTCCTTGAAAAGTTTGATATCAACCCCCATATCGCTAAACACGCTGACATAGTTAAATGCACAAACACATTTATTCCAAGCTTAAACACGAATGACTTAGATCGACAAGCCCTACTCGATGCGCTACTTACGCATTGTATTGAGCCAGATTTTAAGAACGACTGCTTAACCTTTGTTTATGATTATCCTGCATCACAATCTGCTTTAGCAAAGATTCGCCAACGTGAAGATAAATCATCCGTTGCGATGCGTTTTGAGGTTTATCTTGGGCAAAGTGAATTGGGTAATGGTTATCAAGAAGAAACCAGCTATCAACGTAATGAAGACATTTTGCAAAACGAAAATGCACAACGTCGAGAAAGAAATTTAGAGGAAGTTACGCAAGATAAAAACTTCCTCGCTGCGGCAGAATCAGGCATTCCTGAATCAGCAGGTGTCGCCATTGGACTTGACCGTGTTTTAATGGCAATTTCAGGGGTCGATTCGATACAGAAAGTTATTAACTTTCCGTGGGACGTGGCATAATACAGCGGTTTTTTTACAACACAAATTACATCAACGCTATGGCTAACATCATAGCGAGTTAAATATTACAAATTGGAGTAAAACATGG
>CAYOHT010000029.1:0-9654 GCA_964403815.1 uncultured Cocleimonas sp. | reverse complement strand
ACGCTATGGCTAACATCATAGCGAGTTAAATATTACAAATTGGAGTAAAACATGGGCTTTTTTATATCAAACGCAATGGCAGCAGATGCTGCACCACAAGGCGGTGGCTTACAGTTAGTATTTATGGTCGCGTTATTTTTCGGCATCATGTATTTTATGATTATCCGTCCGCAATCTAAAAAAGCCAAAGAGCACACGGCATTATTAGATGCTTTAAGCAAAGGCGATGAAGTTGTAACCAACGGTGGCATCTTAGGTAAGATCGTAAAATTAGGCGATAATTTTGTTGAACTGAAAATTTCAGACAGCAGTAATATCAAAATTCAACGCCACGCTATTGCAAGCGTTATGCCAAAAGGCACGATGAAAAGCGCTTAAACAACACACTAACCTTCTGCATATTTTTAAATTTAAAAATATGCAGAAGGTTTTCTTAATTGAACAATGGGCTATTTGCAATAAATATCCCAACTACATAAAACAAGCAATCGGGTTAATAAAAAAATGAATCGTTATTCATCGTGGAAATATGTGCTGCTTATTGCTGTAACATTAATCGCACTCATCTTCGCCTTACCTAATCTCTATCCATCAGAGCCTGCGGTGCAAGTTGTTCCAACAGAAAAAGATCGAACTATCAGTACAGAAACAATTGATTCGATCAAAAGCAAACTGACGGAAAAATCTCTCTCTGCAACCAGTATTGATACTGATAAAACAGGTAAAAGTGTTGTCTTGCATTTTGATACACCCGACAATCAACTCGCTGCACAAGTCGCCATAGGTAAAGTACTCGGTGATCAATACAAAACAGCGCTAAACCTCGCGCCAACGACACCTGACTGGTTAAAATCATTCAATGCTAAGCCGATGAATTTAGGCTTAGACTTACGCGGTGGTGTTCACTTTTTGATGGAAGTGGATATGTCTGTCGCAACAGAGAAAGCACTAGAGCGCCATAAAGATGAATTTCGTAAGTTATTGCGTGAGAATAAATTACGCTATATCACTGTTAAGAAAGAAGCGAATATAGAAAACAATAAGCTCTCACTTGTTTTTAAAGAAGAAGCCGTGCGTAACGAAGCATTATCCAAATTAAAACGTGAATACCGCACCGATGTTAACTTTGATAAAAAGAATACCGATAAAGGCTTCGGACTCATCGCCACATTAGCTGAAAACAATATCAAAGAATCCAAACGTGAAATTTTACAACAAAATATCATTACCTTACGTCGCAAGCTAAATAGCACAGGCTTAACCGAGCCTATCATTCAACGTCAAGGACTAGAACGCATTATTGTACAACTACCTGGCGTACAAGACCCTAGTACGGTTAAAGAAAAATTAAGTGGTACTGCCACCTTAGAGTTTCGCCTTGTTGACGAGGGACAATCCGCCACCTCAACAATATACAAAGAACGCAACGGCAACCCTGTTTATCTAAAACGTCAAATCATACTCAGCGGTGACTCAATTACAAAAGCATCTGCGGGTTATGATGAAAATCAACAACCTGCCGTTAATATCGTCCTCGATGCTAAAGGCGCTAAACGCTTTGCAAACATCACAGGAAAAAACATCCAAAAGCTGATGGCGGTTGTTTATATAGAAGATAAATACATCACCAAAAAACTGGATGATGGCACGATTAGCAAAAAACGTGTCACCAAAAAAGAAGTCGTTAGTGTGGCGCGTATCCAATCCGAGCTAAGCAAACGCTTTATGATTAATGGTTTGGATTCACCCCAAGAGGCTCATCTACTGGCAGAAGATTTACGCGCAGGCGCACTCGCCGCCCCTGTTTACATTGTTGAAGAGCGTACCGTAGGCCCAAGCTTAGGTGCAGATAATATCAAAGCGGGCTTTAACTCCGTTATGATTGGCTTTGTTTTAGTACTTATCTTCATGGCATTTTATTACCGTGTCTTCGGTTTAGTCGCCAACTTAGCACTAACATTAAACTTGGTATTAATCGTCGCCAGTCTTTCTATTATGCAAGCCACCCTTACCTTACCTGGAATAGCTGGTATCGTATTAACCGTTGGTATGGCAGTGGATGCCAATGTACTGATTTTTGAACGAATAAAGGAAGAACTCAAGAATGGCTTAAGCCCACAAGCAGCAATTCACTCAGGTTATGAAAAAGCATTCTCAACCATTGCGGATGCTAATATCACAACTTTAATTGCTGCCATCGTACTTTATGCTATGGGTACAGGGCCAATCCAAGGCTTTGCCGTAACTTTAGCCATTGGCATCGTATCATCCATGTTTACTGCTATTTTTGGTACACGCGCAATTATTAATTTAATTTACGGCAAGAAAAAAGACCTTAAGAAACTGGCGATTTAAGAGACTCTGATTAAGTCTAATTAAACATTCTAGTTAAGAGACAAGGAAAAAGAGAAAACAATGAATAATACTACAACTAAAAAAATGATTAACTTTGTTGGCGCACGTAAGCCTGCGATGATTCTATCAGCCTTACTTATCATAGCCTCTATTGGTTCACTCATCGTGAATGGTTTAAACCTTGGTGTTGATTTTACTGGCGGTACCGTCATTGAGATTGGCTATCCAGAAGCCGCCGAAGTTGAGCCCATTCGCCAAGCATTAAAGAATGCAAACTACGATGCACAGGTTCAGCACTTTGGTACGGCTAAAGATGTACTCATTCGCATCACGCCTCCTAAGCAAAGTGAGGCTGAGAGAGATGCCGAACAAGAGACTGCAAATGATAAAGCCAAAAGTAACAAATCTACAATAGGCGATAAGGTTTTTGCTATTTTAAAGACAAGCAACCCCGACATTACCTTACGTCGTGTTGAGTTTGTCGGGCCACAAATCGGGGACGAGCTTCGTGATGATGGAGGAATTGCCATGCTGTTTGCGCTAGCAGGTATATTAATTTACGTTACCTTACGTTTTGAATTCCGTTTTTCAGTCGGCGCAATTATTGCTTTGATGCATGACGTAATCATCACCATCGGAATATTCTCTCTCTTTCGTATTGAATTTAACCTAACCATACTCGCCGCCGTACTCGCGATTATCGGCTACTCCCTCAACGATACCATCGTTGTGTTTGACCGTATTCGTGAAAACTTTTTAAAGCTACGCAAAATAGGCTCGGAAGAATCCATCAATATTTCCATTAACCAAACCCTAGCGCGTACCATTGTTACCTCGTTAACCACATTATTGGTATTGGCTGCACTGTACTTTTTAGGCGGTGAAATTATTCACGGCTTCTCATTGGCGATGATTATTGGTGTAGTTGTTGGAACATACTCTTCAATCTATGTAGCGAGTAGCTCGCTCATAATGATGGGCATTACTCGTGAAACACTGTTACCACCAGAAAAAGAAGATGATGGGCGTGAAGAAGATGGCAGTATGGTTTAGTATAAAAAACTCTGCTTAACTATTTAAAGCACACCCCCCTAGTTTTACATGATGGTTATAAATCAATAACCATCATGTAAAACTAGGGGGGTGTGCTTTTTTATTTATACTTAGGCGATTCTCTCCTACTTCGTAGTAGCAGATACTTCTTGTAGGTTAATTGTGTATTGAAATAAGAAGCAAAAAAAAGGCGCCCCGTTAAGGAGCGCCAACCGCTAGGAGGGTATGTTGTCCGTTCCCAAAATTATTAAATACCCATAAATAAGATTGCGTTGAACGAACAATTATTAGTATATCGTTAAATACTTAATTAGCAAAGCTTATTTAAAATAAACTTCACTATCCACTTCACTTGGTCACTACAGATACAAATTTATCGGTAATAAGGACGTTGATACTGAGGGCGCTGGTATTGCGGACGCTGATACTGTGGTCTTTGAACATCCCGTTGGCTACCAACTACAGCACCTGCAGCCGCGCCTGCTGCTGCTCCCCATGCTGCCCTGCTATCATGGTGATTACCTGTTGATTTACCTATTGCTCCACCCGCTAATGCTCCAACAACCGCACCTGTACCTGCATTACTTGAGCAAGCATTTAATGTCATTGCTGAAAATATCAATACAGCAGGCAGTACAACTCTTTTTCCATAGGTTTTCATAATAAACTCCTTTTAAAATGTGTCAGTCCTCATAATTAGTCATTATCTTGCCCCATTGGTTCAGTATTTCTAAAAGCACCCTAGAAGACCTCACTTATATGATATGAATTATGTTATCTGCATTTAACTATGGCAAAATATCCATCATTTAACTTCTTATGCGTTATGACTGAATACATCCTCATTATCATTGGCACTGTCTGGGTCAATAATATAGTCCTCTCTCAATTTTTAGGACTGTGCCCTTTCATGGGCGTTTCACGTAAGCTTGAAACGGCTATGGGCATGGGGCTTGCGACCACATTTGTGCTTACACTTTCTTCTATCTCCAGCTTTCTTGTTTATGAATATTTGCTTGAGCCTTTTGGATTAGAATACTTACGCACCATTAGCTTTATTTTGGTAATTGCCGCCATCGTTGGTTTCACTGAATTAGTCGTGCATAAAACCAGCCCGTTGTTACACAATGTTTTGGGAATCTATCTTCCTTTGATTACCACAAACTGCGCGGTACTAGGTGTTGCCTTGCTCAATACTCAACAGTCCAATAATTTTATCGAATCTGCACTTTATGGTTTTGGTTCAGCCATTGGTTTCACATTGGTGCTGGTGTTATTTGCAGCAATGCGTGAACGACTAGCCGCTTCTGATATTCCTGAAGCCTTTCAAGGTAACGCGATTGGCATGGTTACGGCTGGTTTGATGGCGCTTGCTTTCATGGGCTTCACAGGACTAATCAAGGCTGGATAATGATAAGTGCGATTCTCATTCTAGTCGGTCTTGCCGCCTTCTTTGGTCTTGTACTAGGCTATGCTTCCGTGCGTTTCAAAGTTGAGGGTGATCCACTATCTGATCAAGTCGACAACCTATTACCACAAACACAGTGCGGACAATGCAGTTACGCAGGTTGTCGCCCCTATGCCGAAGCAATCGCGGCGGGCGAAGCACCCATCAATAAGTGCCCACCGGGTGGCGAAACAACTATATTAGCGCTGGCAGACTTGCTCGACGTTGAGCCGATGGAGCTAGATGAAGAAGCGGGAACAACACCTGAGCAACCTGAAGTGGCCATCATAGTTGAAGAGGATTGCATCGGTTGTACGTTGTGTATTCAAGCGTGCCCTGTTGATGCCATTATGGGCGCAGCTAAACAAATGCATACCGTCATTGAATCCGAATGTACGGGTTGCGAGTTGTGCCTGCCGCCCTGCCCTGTGGATTGTATTCTTATGGTTCCCATTAAAACCACCACAAAAAACTGGAAGTTCAAACAACCCATTCCTGTCGAAAAGACTTACCCTATCATTCCTATTCTCACTGAAACTCAACTTGAGAGTAAGTTATGAGTGCGGTAATTAACAAAACATCACCCATAAAACTGTGGGGATTTCACGGCGGCGTTCACCCACCCTTTCATAAAGATGATTCCAACCAAACACCGATAAGCTTTGCAGGAATCCCTAAACAACTGGTTTTACCGTTACAACAACACATAGGAATAGAATCAGAAGCTATTGTGCAGGTAGGTGAAAAAGTTTTTAAAGGGCAACTCATTGCCAGCGCAAGTGGCGAAGGGCTAAGTGCCAACATTCATGCTCCCACATCAGGAAAGATCAGCGCCATAGAAGAAAGACCATTGCCGCATATTTCAGGTTTGTCTGGTCTTTGTATCGTTATTAATACCGACGGTAAAGATAGATGGGGGGAAGACAAGCTTACAAGCTATACCGATTATGAGAATACAGATACTAAAAAACTACTAGATCGTATCCAGCAAGCAGGTATCGTGGGCTTAGGTGGCGCAACTTTTCCTACAGCGGTTAAAGTTGCAGGTTCGCTTAATGAAAAACAGCTTAAAACCCTAATCATCAATGGCGCTGAGTGCGAACCTTACATCACTTGCGATGATCGCTTGATGCGTGATAGATCGACCGAAATTATTAAGGGTATTCGTATTTTACAACGTATACTAAAACCAGAGAAATGCCTTATCGGCATTGAAGATAATAAACCAGAAGCCATAGAAGCATTAAGGCGAGCTAATCAAGAAGACTCAATCATTACCGTTGTAGCCATCCCCACGCTTTATCCTAGTGGAGGCGAAAAACAGCTGATTGAAATATTAACAGGCAAGCAAGTACCCGCAAATGGCTTACCACTGGATATTGGCTTGATGGGATTAAATGTCGGCACGGTTTACAGTGTTTACAAAGCCATTACCGAAGGCGAGCCTCTGCTGTCACGCATCGTCACCGTTACAGGTAACGGCATCAACAAGCCTCAAAATTTTGAAGTACTAATTGGCACATCCTTTAACTACCTAGCAGAGCAAGCTGGCGGTTATACCAAAATGGCAGATCACTTGATCATGGGCGGTCCAATGATGGGATTTACGTTAGAGAATGATCAACTTCCTATTGTAAAAGCCACAAACTGCGCATTAATTACTTCTAGCACGGTGCTAAGTGAATCAAACTCTGAATACTCCGACCAACCAGTTCTACCCTGCATCCGCTGTGGAAAGTGCATGGACGTTTGCCCTGTTAAGCTGCTACCGCAACAAATGTATTGGCATATTCGCGCGAAAGACTTTGAAAAAGCACTCGATCATAATATCAATGATTGTATTGACTGCGGTTGCTGTAGCTATGTTTGCCCGAGTCATATTCCCTTGGTAGATTATTTTCGTTTTGCGAAAAATGAAGTCAGAGATCAAAAGATAGCACAGGAAAAGGCCGACTTGTCGCGTGAACGTCATGAGTTTTTACTGTTTCGTAAAGAGCGTGATAAACGTGAACGTGATGAAAAACGTGCCGCACACAAAGCCGCTCTACAAAAGAAAAAGGCAGAGGCTGGCAAAAATAGTGAGACAACAAAAGGCACTAACAAAGACAGCAAAGCCGATGCCATAAAAGCAGCGATGGCGCGCGCTAAAGCAAAAAAACAAGAACGTAGTAAGAAAGAGAACGAAACAAAAGATGAAATTTAAAACCAATACCTCGCCCTTTTTCGGCAGTACCAGCAATGTAAGCAAAGTAATGCTTCAAGTTTTGCTTGCGCTAATTCCTGGTACATTAGTCATGACCTACATCTATGGCTGGGGTGTTTTAATCAATATTGTTTTAGCCATTATTTTCTCTGTCACATTAGAAACCCTCGCATTACTCATTCGCAAACGCCCCGTTCTACCCTTTTTATATGACCTTAGTGCCATCGTCACTGCATGGTTATTAGCCCTTGCGCTTCCCCCTTTAATGCCGTGGTGGATTCTACTTGTCGGTATTTTCTTCGCCATTATTATCGCGAAACACTTGTATGGTGGCTTGGGTTACAACCCTTTTAATCCCGCTATGATAGGATTTGCGGTACTCATTGTTTCTTTTCCTTTTGAAATGAGCCAGTGGATACAAAATGGACAACTAGGGTCAACATTGCCCAGCCTAATGGAAAGCCTCAGTATGGTTTTCAGTAGCGCCGCAACACCCGACTGGGATGCCATCACTATGGCAACGCCTTTAGATGACGTAAAAACAGGTTTGCGCGCGGGTACAGCTTATGCAGAAATTGCCCAACAAAAACAATTCAGCCTGACTAGCTGGGTTTATATTAGTATCGCTTTTGCAATCGGCGGCGCTTGGTTGCTGTATAAGAAAGTCATTCACTGGCATATTCCAGTTTCTATGATTGCAACGCTCGCCATTTTTTCCACCATCATGTATCTCTATTCCCCAGAGACTTTTGCCAGCCCACTCCTGCATATTTTTGGTGGTGCAACCGTTTTAGGCGCATTCTTTATCGCAACCGATCCTGTTTCCGCCAGCACCACACCCACAGGAAAGCTCATTTATGGCGCGAGCATTG
The DNA here is from genome assembly GCA_964403815.1 of uncultured Cocleimonas sp. Lineage (GTDB taxonomy): Bacteria > Pseudomonadota > Gammaproteobacteria > Thiotrichales > Thiotrichaceae > Cocleimonas. The sequence continues at coordinate 1,724 of CAYOHT010000029.1, read as the reverse complement.
GCTTCTTTATTTACGTTATCCGCGTTTGGGGAAATTATCCCGACTCCATTGCTTTTGCCGTTTTAATTATCAATATGGCAGTTCCGCTGATTGATTATTACACCCAACCTCGCGTTTATGGTCATAAGCCTAACCTTTCATCCTCCAAAAACGCAGAGGATAAAAAACCATGAGGAAACACTTTAGCGCCATGCGAAAAGCGGGGTTATCGCTCGCCTTCTTTGCCTTTTTGAGTGTGTTACTTGTGGGCGTAACCAACTCACTGACCAAAGATAAGATCATCGAAAATCAAGCGATGATGCTCTTGAGCGCGCTCAATGAAGTTGTACCTGCAAACCGTTATGACAATGACCTTGCCAGCAGTAAAATCATTCTCACATCACAAGATACAGGCTTTGCGAAAGACACACCTGTCTACTTAGCTACTCTCAACGGCTCGCCCAGTACCGCTATTTTTGAAATGACCACGCTCAAAGGTTACAGTGGCGCAATGACTTTGCTGATTGGCATTAATGCCAGCGATCAAACCTTATCAGGTGTAAGAATCATTAAACATAAAGAAACACCAGGCTTGGGTGACAAAATGGAAACCCGCAAAAGCGACTGGGTATTAGCATTTAACGAAAAATCACTTAATAATCCCAGCATGAATGGCTGGCAGGTAAAAAAAGACGGTGGTGACTTTGATCAATTTACAGGCGCAACCATTACGCCACGCGCTATTGTTAACGCTATAAAAACAACATTGCTTTATGCTAAAGAAAACATGGATAAGCTTTTTCAGGCAGGTTCAAAATGACAGATACCGCTATTACAGCTGATGGCTCTTTAGGCGAAAAAATAGAGGGCGGCACTTGTGCGCCTGAAGAGTGTAAAAAAATTGTCATGGATGGTCTGTGGCATAACAACCCAGGGCTAGTGCAACTGCTGGGACTATGCCCACTTTTAGCCGTCACAGGCAATTTCATAAATGGTTTAGGGCTTGGGCTTGCAACCATCGTAACACTCACCGTATCCAACACCGTCATTTCATTCACGCGCAACTGGGTACGCAAAGAAATTCGCATCCCTTATTATGTCTTAGTCATCGCATCCGTCGTCACCATGATTGACCTCAGTATGAACGCCTTTAGCCCACAACTTCACAGCGTACTGGGCATCTTCATCCCTTTAATTGTTACCAACTGCGTGATTATCGGACGCGCCGAAGCCTTCGCCTCACGCAATAAAATTTCACGCGCAGCACTCGATGGTTTTATGATGGGTGTCGGCTTCACTCTAGTCTTGGTTGTATTAGGCGGAATGCGAGAGTTAATCGGCAGCGGTACTTTATTCTCTGATGCCTCTGTCATGTTTGGCCCAATGGCCGCCGATTGGAGCTTACAAGTATTCGACAACTACAAAGGCTTACTACTCGCGATACTCCCACCAGGTGCATTTCTTGGGATGGGCTTTTTGATTGCGATGAAGAATGTCGTGGATAAGAAATTGAAAGCTAAATAAGCAAGCAAGTAAATAAAAACATCATGTAAAACTAGGGGGGTGTGAAAGCACACCCCCCTAGTTTTACATGATGTTTGATTTCTCCTCTCGGGATGAGGAGGGGGTAGAACGCTTTAATCAGCCCACAATCTCAAGCAATTCAATATCAAAAACCAAAGCCGCGCCGGGTGGAATCTCACCCGCACCCGCCAATCCATAAGCCAGTTCTTGCGGAATATGCA
>CAYOHT010000028.1:0-14432 GCA_964403815.1 uncultured Cocleimonas sp. | reverse complement strand
AATTGGAAAATCGTAAAAGTTGCGACAACCAAAGCACAGCGTAAACTTTTCTTTAATCTAAGAAGTAAAAAGAAAAGATTAGCATGGATGAATATGGCTGAAGTCAACGACATTGCAGACGATCTAGGTGTAACAAGCAAAGACGTGATGGAAATGGAAAAGCGCATGACAGGTCAAGATATTGGCTTCGATGCGCCCAATAATGACGATGACGAGAAGGCGTATTACCCAAGCCAATACTTGCAGTCAGAGACGGTTGATCCATCAGAAGCGACTGAAGCACAAGACTGGCAAGATCATACGCAAGGCTTATTCACCAATGCGTTAGAGACCTTGGATGATCGTAGTAAAGATATTCTTGCAAGCCGTTGGTTGGTAGATAAGAAGGCGACACTTGAAGAGCTGGCTAAAAAGTACGGTATTTCGGCAGAGCGTATTCGTCAGATAGAAGCTAACGCAATAGGTAAATTGAAACTTGCAGTAGCAGAGTAAACTACATTACATCATGTAAAAGTAGGGGGGTGTGCGTTTTAAATACTCTCCTTCTGTTAAATACCCGCATTTGCGGGTATTTTTTTGTTCGCCATGTTTCTTACTTGATGTAAAAACCTCTGATTAACCGCTCTATTGTTTAACAATAAAAATTGTTATAATGAGTAGATAAAAATCAATCAAAGAAAATACGATCATGACTAGAAGATATTTTGGTACAGATGGCATACGTGGCGAGATAGGCAAAGCGCCGATGACACCAGATTTTGTACTTAAACTCGGCTGGGCGGCAGGAAAAGTATTAGCTGCCAAAGGCTCATCCTTAGTGGTGATTGGCAAAGATACTCGAATATCAGGTTATATGTTAGAGAGCGCTTTAGAGGCTGGGCTTGTAGCTGCAGGGGTGAATATTCGTTTGTTGGGGCCAATGCCAACACCAGCAGTTGCCTATCTTACGTGTACTTTTAGAGCTTCTGCGGGTATCGTAATTAGTGCCTCGCATAACCCTTTTCAAGATAATGGTGTGAAGTTTTTTTCCAGTGATGGTACCAAGCTTACTGATGAAATGGAGCTTGATATTGAAGATTACCTTGATCGAGACCTCGAGACGGTTAGCTCTGAAAAGCTGGGTAAAGTAGAACGTGTTGATGATGCGGCAGGTCGTTATATTGAATTTTGCAAACGCGCTATCCCAACAGAAGTAAGTTTGGAAGGTCTGCGTATCGTTGTTGATTGTGCCAATGGCGCTACCTATCATGTCAGCCCTTATGTGTTTTCTGAGCTTGGCGCAGATGTTGTTAAAATTGCGGCAAGCCCCGATGGTATTAACATTAATGAAAACTGTGGTGCAACCTCGTTAGGGTTGCTTCAAAAAAGCGTCAAAGAATACCGAGCTGATCTAGGTATTGCTCTTGATGGTGATGGTGATCGCTTAATGATGGTAGATCACAAGGGTGAAGTAGTCGATGGCGATGAAATTCTAGGCATCATTGCTGCGCACAAACAAAAAGAAGATAGCTTGGGTGATCATGTGGTCGGTACACTCATGAGTAACCTGGGGCTTGAAAAAGCCATTGAAGGTATGGGCTTGAACTTTCATCGCGCCGATGTGGGTGATCGTTATGTGATGGAGATATTACGCAAAACAGGTGGTTTCCTTGGTGGTGAATCATCGGGTCATATCATAGTGCGTGATCGTATATCGACAGGTGATGGTACGATTGCGGCTTTGCAGATTTTACGTGCGGTTATAGAAAGCGGTAAAACATTGTATGAACTAAAACAAGTAATGACTAAATATCCGCAAACATTAATAAATGTACGTATAAAGGAAAAGATAGATTTAGATGAGAATAGCGCCATTCAAAAAGCGGTGAAAGATGCGGAAAAGCAAATGGGTGCAAGAGGTCGTGTGCTATTGCGTGCATCAGGAACTGAGCCTCTGATCCGCGTCATGGTTGAAGCTGAGGATGAGTCAGAGACAAAGCAATTAGCCGAAATGATTGCGGCAGCCGTAAAAAAATCAGCGTAGCTACCTATTACACAAAGCACACCCCCCTAGTTTTACATGATAGTTTGTTGTTTGTAGAAAATATCCTGTAAAACTAGAGGGGAGCTTTATCGCTAATAAGTAGCATTGATTAATTGCTCTAAAGTTATCAAAATATTTGCTTTATCATGCTTGTAGAGGTACTCTTCCGCGATTCAAAAAGTAACACTGAGAACTAACAAGTAAAATATAGGGAGCAACATAATATGCGTCAGACATTAGTAGCAGGTAACTGGAAGCTAAACGGATCAAAAGAAAGCATCCAAACGTTGTTAAAAGATATCTTGGTAGGTATGTCAGAAGCGAAAACAGCCGTTGCGGTTTGTGCGCCTTATATTTATATCCCAATGGTTCAAGAAATTCTTAATGGAACAGAGGTCGGTTTTGGTTCTGAAAGTATCTCTGAGCATGACTCAGGTGCATTCACAGGTGAGATTTCTGGCTCAATGCTTAATGATTTTTCTTGTCAGTATGCAATCGTTGGTCACTCGGAAAGGCGTACACTTTTTGGTGAGCAAGATGCAGACACTGCCAATAAATTCGCGGCTGCACGTAAATATGGGTTAACGCCTATTTTGTGTATTGGTGAGTTGCTAGAAGAGCGTGAAGCAGGCACGACAGAAGAAGTGGTTGCGCGCCAATTAGATGCAGTAATTGATTTAGAAGGTGTGGACTCGTTAGCTGATGCCGTCATCGCTTATGAGCCAGTTTGGGCTATTGGAACAGGTTTGACTGCATCTCCACAGCAGGCGCAAGACGTACATGCATTTATTCGTGAGAAGATTGCAAAGTTGGATGCAGGTGTTGCAGAGAAAGTACAGATTTTATATGGCGGCAGTGTTAACGGTGGTAATGCAGATGAGCTATTTGCAATGCCGGATATTGATGGTGGATTGATTGGTGGAGCCTCGCTAAAAGCAGAAGACTTTCTCGCTATTTGCCGTGCTGGTTAATGCTTGCATTTCTTTATAGTTATAAGTATTAAAAGTTATTAGTCGCAAAGATTAGGAATCGGGTAAAAAAGACATGTTATATAATGTATTGTTAATTGTTCAAATTATAGTAGCGCTAAGCATTATTGGTTTAGTGCTAATTCAGCACGGTAAAGGCGCTGATGCTGGCGCAGCATTTGGTGGTGGCGCATCAGGAACGGTATTTGGCTCAAAAGGCTCTGGAAGTTTTTTAACAAGATTGACAGGAATATTGGCAGCGGTATTTTTCGCAAATTCTTTGATGCTGGCTTGGTTGGTCGCGCACCCCGATTCAAATGGTGGAAAGTCCATAGTTCCAACGTCGATTAGTACGACAGATGCTCCTGCAACACCTTCACTAACAACGGATGCTCCTGCGGCTGATGTGCCGACAGGATCAAGTGTTGGTGCAGCCCCAGCTCCAGCAGAAGAAAAAGAAGTTCCCTCAGATATTCCAAAATAAATATTCCCTTTTTTGTTTTTTATTAAAAGACAAATGCCGATGTGGTGAAATTGGTAGACACGCACGCTTGAGGGGCGTGTTGCGCAAGCAGTGCCGGTTCGACTCCGGCCATCGGCACCAAATATACTTTTAGACTTTTCGTCAATCTAAATACAAAAAAAGCCTGCTGTTTGCAGGTTTTTTTTGTTATAACCAAAGCGTATTTTTGTTTTCTTCGTTGTCATTGGTTTATCCTGCATTTTAGCAAAAAGGAATAAGGGATGTATATTTCAAATGATGAGTGTTTTAATCCAATATCTATAAATAAGATTTAAAGTAGTAGTTGGTCAAAATATATAAAAAATAAACAGTTGGTTTTGTTGTGAAGAAGGCCTAAAAAAGTGTATATTCTTCACTCTAATAAAATCCTTATAGTGTCTTCGGTGCGATCTCTGTTGTCATGTTAGTAAAGGCATCTTGTTATGCAAAGGAGTAAGTATGCTCGCAGAGTATCTGCCGATTTTGGTGTTTTTAGGCGTAGGATTTGGAATGGCGATTATTATGCTGATTCTCGGTGCTTTATTGTCGCCAAGCCGTCCTGATGAGGCGAAAAACTCTCCTTTCGAATGCGGTTTTGAGGCCTTCGATGATGCTCGCATGAAATTTGATGTACGTTACTATCTAGTGGCAATACTCTTTATTATCTTTGACTTGGAGATTGCTTTTCTGTTTCCGTGGGCTATCGTGCTCGATAAAGTCGGATTGTTTGGTTTGATTGCGATGGGGCTGTTTTTGATGATTCTGATTATTGGCTTTATCTACGAGTGGAAAAAAGGAGCGCTAGAGTGGGAATAGATGGTGTTCTAAAAGAAGGTTTTGTAACTACATCAGCCGATAAGCTAATCAATTGGGCGCGTACAGGTTCTATGTGGCCCCTCACTTTTGGTTTAGCATGCTGTGCTGTGGAAATGATGCAAGCAGGTGCTTCACGTTACGATATGGATCGCTTTGGTATTCTATTTCGCCCTAGTCCTCGTCAATCTGATGTGCTAATTGTTGCAGGCACGCTCACCAATAAGATGGCGCCCGCATTACGCAAAGTATACGACCAGATGGCAGAGCCACGTTGGGTTATCTCGATGGGTTCATGTGCGAATGGCGGTGGTTATTATCATTATTCTTATGCGGTTGTGCGTGGATGTGATCGTATTCTACCTGTCGATGTTTATATACCTGGCTGTCCGCCAACGGCTGAGGCGTTGTTGTACGGTATAATTCAATTGCAAAATAAAATTAAAAATACTAATACAATTGCTCGACAGGATGTTGCCTAGGATGTGTAAACTGTCACTGTCATGAGTGTATCGCTACAAACATTAAAATCTTATTTAGATGATACGCAGGCTGAAAAATTACAGCAAAGCACTATTGCCTTGAATGAATTAACGATTGAAGTCGCTCCTGAGGATCTATTAGAAATATCAACATTTTTACGTGATGATGAAGCTTGTGGTTTTGAGCAGTTAATAGATGTATGTGGCGTCGATTACCTCACTTACGGAAGTACAGAATGGGAAACAGGCGGGAGTGGTTTTAGTCGTGGCGTAAAACGTGAATTTTCATTTGATGCAGATGAACAAGATGAGGCAGTAGACTTTGATGGTAAGCGTTTTGCGGTAGTTATACATTTATTGTCTGTTAAGCATAATCTTCGTATTCGAGTGAAATGCTATTGCGATGATAATGACTTTCCAATGGTTGATTCGGTGGAAGGTATTTGGAATTCAGCTAATTGGTTTGAAAGAGAAGCGTTTGATATGTTTGGTATCATGTTCAATGGGCATCCTGACCTTCGTCGTATTCTTACCGATTATGGTTTTATCGGTCATCCCTTTAGAAAAGACTTCCCACTGATCGGGCATGTAGATATGCGCTACGATGAAGAGCAGAAGCGTGTAATCTATGAGCCTGTATCTATCGAGGAAAGAATTTTGGTGCCGCGTGTTATTCGTAAAAACCAGCGCTTTACGTCTGCTGTTGAAGGAGATGAGTAATGGCAGAGATTAAGAACTATACATTGAATTTTGGTCCTGCTCATCCTGCTGCTCATGGTGTATTGCGTTTGGTGTTAGAGATGGATGGTGAGGTTATTCAGCGTGCAGACCCACACATTGGTTTATTGCATCGTGGTACAGAAAAATTAGCAGAGAGTAAGCCATATAATCAAAGTATTGGTTATATGGATCGCCTCGATTATGTTTCGATGATGTGTAACGAGCACGGCTACGTGTTAGCACTAGAAAAGATGTTGGGTATTGAAGCGCCAATACGGGCTCAATATATTCGTACGATGTTCGATGAAATCACCCGAATTTTAAATCACCTCTTGTGGATTGGTGCTCATGCGCTGGATGTTGGTGCGATGACCATGTTCTTGTATGCTTTTCGTGAGCGTGAAGATTTAATGGATGTTTACGAGGCAGTTTCAGGTGCGCGCTTGCATGCAACTTATTATCGTCCTGGCGGGGTGTATCGTGACTTACCAGATACGATGCCATTGCACGAAGCGTCTCGCTGGACAAACGATGCAGAAGTAAAGCGATTAAATGCTAATCGCGGCGGTTCAGTTTTAGATTTTATTGAAGATTTCACGCAGCGTTTCCCAAAGTATGTTGATGAATATGAGACTCTGCTGACAGATAACCGTATATGGAAGCAACGCTTGGTCGATATAGGTATTGTTTCGCCAGAGCGCGCTTTGCAACTCGGGCTGACGGGGGCAATGCTTCGTGGCTCAGGTATAGAATGGGATTTAAGAAAAAAACAGCCGTATGCTATGTACGATCAGGTTGACTTTGATATTCCTGTTGGTGTGAATGGTGATAGTTATGATCGCTATCTTGTACGGGTTGAAGAAATGCGTCAATCCAATACAATCATCAAACAGTGTGTTGACTGGCTAAGAAAAAATCCTGGTTCAGTGATGCACGAAAATCATAAAATAACACCCCCGCCTAGAGAAAAAATGAAAGGTGATATGGAGGCATTGATACATCACTTCAAGTTAGCAACAGAAGGTTATTGTCTTCCAGAAGGTGAAGCTTATGCGGCTATTGAACACCCTAAGGGTGAGTTTGGTTGTTATATAGTGTCTGATGGTGCAAACAAGCCCTATCGTTTAAAAGTGCGCGCCCCGGGTTTTGCACATATGTCTGCGATGGATGAACTAACCAAAGGTCACATGTTGGCAGATGTGGTAACAATCATTGGTACGATGGATATCGTATTTGGTGAGGTGGATAGATAATGGTTTCACCTTCAAACATTCTTACTAAGCATGAGCGTGATGATATTGATCAGTGGTTAAAACGTTATCCAGAAGACCAGTCTCAGTCGGCATTGTTGGCAGCATTGCGTGCTGTTATGCACGAAGATCACTACCTCTCGACAGAAAAGATGGATGCTGTTGCCGATTACTTAAGTCTTTCAAAAATTGCCGTATATGAAGTAGCAAGCTTTTATTCTATGTATGAAATGGATGAAAAAGCGGCAGGAAAGAATACTATTTCTGTCTGTACTAATATTTCTTGTATGTTGAATGGCTCAGATACGATTGTGGATCATATTGAAGGAAAACTTGGCATAAAAATGGGTGAAACTACGCCTGATGGAGAGTTTTTCTTTAAAATAGAGGAAGAGTGTCTGGCCGCTTGCTGTGGTGCGCCAATGATGCAAGTCAATCATGTTTATCATGAGAACCTTACGCCAGAAAAAGTAGATGCAATATTAGATAGCGTAAAAAGTAAGCCATCGCTTCATCAAAAGGAGGCAGACCATGGTTGATCAAGTTTGCTTCACAACAAAACAATATGGTGATGATGCGCATACTCTAGATAGCTACCTGAAAACAGGTGGCTATCAGTCGTGGGATAAAATTCTTAAAGAAGGTACTGAGATTGACGATATCATTGATGAAGTCAAAGAGTCTGGCTTGCGTGGTCGTGGTGGTGCTGGTTTCCCTACAGGTTTAAAGTGGAGTTTCATGCCACGCAATATGCCTGGGCAAAAATACATTGTTTGTAATTCGGATGAATCAGAGCCGGGTACTTGTAAGGATCGTGATATTTTACGTTTTAACCCACATGCGTTGGTTGAGGGTATGGCAATTGCAGGTTACTGTATTGGTGCAACCGTTGGTTATAACTACTTGCGCGGCGAATTTATGGACGAACCATTTATTCGTTTTGAGCAAGCAGTAAAAGAAGCGTACGAGGCAGGCTATCTTGGTAAAAATATAAAGGGTAGTGGTATCGACTTTGATTTGTATGGTTCTTTAGGTGCTGGCGCTTATATTTGTGGCGAAGAAACTGCGCTGCTTGAATCATTAGAAGGTAAGAAAGGTCAGCCACGTTTTAAGCCGCCATTTCCTGCAAGTTTTGGTTTGTATGGTCGCCCAACAACCATTAATAACACAGAAAGCTTATCATCTATCCCTGCTATTTTACGTGGTGGTGGTGAATGGTTTAAGAATATGGGTGTTGAAGGCTCGGGCGGAGAAAAATTATTTTCTGTATCAGGTCATTTAAACAACCCAGGTAATTTTGAAGTGCCGATGGGGCTTCCTTTTAAAGACTTACTTGAAATGGCGGGTGGTGTTCGCAACGGCAACAAACTTAAAGCCGTTATCCCTGGTGGTTCATCTGTTCCTGTATTGACAGGCGATGCCATGATGGAGCTTACAATGGATTACGATACCATTGCTAAAGCAGGCTCGTATCTGGGGTCAGGTGCTGTGATCGTTATGGATGAAACTACCGATATGGTTAAAGTCCTACAGCGTATTTCACGTTTCTATTTTTCAGAGTCTTGTGGTCAGTGTACGCCATGTCGTGAAGGTACAGGTTGGTTGTATCGCATGTTGACGCGAATTGTAGAAGGTAATGGCACCTTAGAAGATATTGATCGTCTTGAAGAAGTTGCTCATAAAATTGAAGGGCGTACTATTTGTGCCTTAGGTGAAGCAGCGGCAATGCCTGTTTGGAGCTTTGTGCAAAACTTCCGTGAAGAGTTTGTTTATTATGTTGAGAACGGCTGTTCGATGGTAAATGGTAAATGAGCGATAAGATTAAAATCACTGTTGACGACAAAGAATTAGAAGTTGATGCGGGCACTATGTTGATTGAGGTGACAGATGCGGCAGGTATTCATATTCCGCGCTTTTGTTATCACAAGAAACTTTCTGTAGCAGCGAACTGCCGAATGTGTTTGGTTGAAGTTGAAAAAGCACCCAAACCAATGCCTGCTTGCGCTACCCCTGTTAATGAAGGTATGAAAGTTTGGACTCGCTCTGAAAAGGCACTGTCCGCACAAAAAGATACAATGGAGTTCTTACTCATCAATCATCCACTGGATTGTCCGGTCTGTGATCAGGGTGGTGAGTGTGAATTACAAGACCTATCTATGGGTTTTGGTGGGTCATCATCAGATTACCAAGAAATAAAGCGTGTAGTCGTTGATAAAGATATTGGTGAATTAGTTTCTACAGAAATGACACGCTGTATTCAATGTACACGTTGTGTGCGCTTTGGCGAAGAAATTGCTGGAATGCGCGAAATGGGCGCAACAGGTCGTGGTGATCGAATGGAGATTGGCACTTTTGTAGAGAAAAGCCTTTCTTCAGAACTATCGGGTAATATTATTGATATTTGCCCTGTGGGTGCATTGACGGCAAGACCTTCACGTTACAATTCTCGCGCATGGGAAATGATGCAAAGTCCGAGTATTGCTCCGCATGATTGTGTGGGTTCAAGTGTGAGCCTTCATACTTTTAAGGGTGATTTGGTGCGTGTGGTTGCAGGTGAAAATGAAAACATTAATGAATGTTGGATTTCAGACCGGGATCGCTTTGCTTATCAAGGTGTGAATGCTAAAGATCGTGTTAAGTCGCCGATGATCAAGAAAAATGGCGTTTGGCAGAAGGTTGATTGGAATGAGGCTTTGGAAGCGGTTGCTGAAAAGCTCAAGTCGGTAAATACAAATGATGTAGGTGTATTAGCCTCACCATGTGCAACGCTAGAAGAGCTTTATTTGTTGCAAAAATCATTACGTGCGGTAGGTGTTAATAATATTGATCACCGTTTACGCCAAACGGACTTTAATGATCAGAAAAGCATGGGCTTGTCCCCTTGGCTGGGAATGTCTATCACGGATGTTGAGCAACAAGATGCGTTTCTGCTTGTGGGTTCTAATGTTCGTAAAGAACAACCACTGTTGAACCACCGTATTCGTAATGCGGTAATTCAAAACAGTGCAAAGGTCATGACTATTAACCCCTTTGAAATCGATTTTAACTACGACGTAGAAAGCCAAAGTGTCAGTAGTCCACAAGGTATGGTCAATACCTTGGCTATTATTGCCAAGGCTAGTATTAGTCTAAATAAGGCAAAAGCACCCGCAGGGTTGAGTAATCTATTAAAATCAGTGCGTGCAAATAACGACGGTAAAGCGATTGCGGAAAATTTAGAGAAAGCGGAGAACTCTGTGGTTTTCTTAGGCGGACTGTCAGTACAGCATCCAAACTATTCTACGTTGCGTGCGTTAGCAGTGGTGATTTCTGAGAATACAGGGGCTACGCTGGGTTATATAGCAGAATCTGCCAATACGGTAGGGGCATGGTTAGCAGGCGTTGTTCCTCATCGACAAGAAGCGGGCAAAGTTTCTAATGAGCTCTCTGGTAGAGCGGGTAAAAATACTGCAGAAATGATAATGAACCCTTCAAAGGTCTATTTATTATTAGATGTAGAACCAGAGTTTTCCTGTGATGATCCTCAGCAGGCACAGCAAGCGATGGAGGTGGCAGAGTGCGTCATTTCAATTAGTCCGTTTGCAAATGAAAGTATGCTAACCAATGCCGATATTATCTTACCGAGTGCGTGTTATTCAGAAACCTCAGGCACTTACGTTAATACCGAGGGTGTTTGGCAAAGTTTTCGAGCTGCCGCTAAGTCATCTAGTGATGTTCGTCCTGCATGGAAAATATTACGTGTGCTAGGAAACAAACTAGGGGTTGATGGCTTTGATTATGTTAGTTCCACTGATGTGCGTGATGAATTAAAAGTAGCTTGTGATACCGTGAATGGTGTTAGTAATCATTTTGAAGTATCTGGGATTTACATGCCTCCAGAAAAGCAAGATGGGCTACAACGCATCGGAGCAGTGGCTGAGTTTTGTGGGGACTCTGTACAGCGGCGCGCAGTAGCGTTGCAAAAGAGCGCTCCCGAACAAGAAGCCGTGCAATTAAATAGTGCAGAAGTCCAACTACTTTCTTTGCAAGATGCTGTAGAAAACTCATCGTTAGTTACAGTTTCTCAAGGTAATGAGAAAATATCTATGCCTGTGTTGGTGAATGATTTAATTCCTGATGGTTGTGTTTTAATTGCATCAGGCACGCAATTGAGTAGCGTACTAGGTTCAGCTTTTGGTGGCATCGAGATAACATCATGATGGAAACGTTAGCAACATTCTTAAATGGTTTTTTGCCTGAAGGGGTAACAACCCTGATTGTGATTCTGATTAAGATAGTCGCTATTCTTTTGCCATTGATATTAGCAGTGGCATATACCACTTTTGCTGAGCGAAAAATTATTGGTTACATGCAGGTGCGCATGGGACCAAACCGTGTTGGTCCAAAAGGATGGTTACAACCGATTGCCGATACGCTCAAATTGATGTTTAAGGAGATAATTTCTCCTACTAAAGCTAGTACCATCGTATTTTTTGTCGCGCCAATGCTGGCTTTAGCGCCTGCTTTAGCAGCCTGGGTGGTTATTCCGTTTTGGGATGGTGGTGTGCTTGCGGATGTAAATGCGGGTTTGTTATTAATTTTAGCGATCACGTCATTGGATGTTTTTGGCATTATTTTGGCGGGCTGGGCATCCAACTCTAAGTACGCAATATTGAGTTCCTTGCGTGTTGGCGCGCAAATGGTTTCTTATGAAATAGCGATGGGCTTCGCGTTAGTTGGCGTGTTAATGGCGGCGGGTAGCATGAATTTAAGTGACATAGTGCGCGCGCAAGATGGTGGTATTCAAAACTGGTTTGCTTGGCCTTTATTTGGTCTTTTGGTGGTTTACTTTATCTCGGGTGTAGCAGAAACAAATCGTGCGCCTTTTGATGTGGCAGAGGGAGAATCTGAGATTGTTGCAGGCTTTCATGTAGAATATTCAGGCATGGCGTTTGCCTTATTCTTCCTTGCAGAATATGCCAGTATGATATTGATTTCAGCATTGACCGCATTGCTATTTTTAGGTGGTTGGCTATCACCATTTGGTGATTTGCTAAATGATATTCCTGTATTAGGATTTATATTGGGTGATGGTTTTCATTGGTTATTTATAAAATCATTCTTCTTCTTATTCTGTTATTTATGGTTTAGAGCGACATTCCCACGTTACCGTTATGATCAAATTATGCGTTTGGGTTGGAAGATTTTAATTCCTGTAACCTTGGTCTGGATATTTGGCGAAGGTGTTGCCATCGCATTAGGGTGGAAGCCATGGTTATAAGAGAGAAGCAAATAAGCAGTGCTATGAATTCATCATGTAAAAGTGGGGGGGTGTTGCTTTTTAAGGCTCACCAAGAGCCAGCCGAGGAACGAGACAACAGCTTTAGCTGACCCTTTAGGGTGAGGCATAGCCGAATCAAAAGTATGCAGGGCATTGCGAAGCAATACCCAGTAGTGGTTGAAACAAGGAAGAATGTTTTTAAAAGCACACCCCCCCACTTTTACATGATGGATACTGATATAACAGCGAGGAGACTTAACCATGTTTAGTTACATCAAACATATTATTAAGTCTTTTACGTTATTTGAATTACTACAAGGTTTGGGCGTAACGGGTAAGTATTTTTTCAAACGGAAGATTACGATTCAGTACCCTGAGCAAAAAACACCGATGTCACCACGTTTTCGTGGGCATCATGCTTTACGGCGTTACCCCAATGGGCAAGAACGCTGTATTGCTTGTAAATTGTGTGAGGCAGTTTGTCCTGCACTTGCGATTGATATTGAGTCAGAAGAACGTGCCGATGGCACGCGCCGTACCACAAAGTATGAGATTGATTTCTTTAAGTGTATCTACTGTGGTTTTTGTGAAGAAGCTTGTCCTGTCGATGCGATTGTAGAAACACATATTTTTGAATACCATTTTGAAAATCGTGAAGGCACGGTAATTAGCAAAGAAGAATTGCTAGCCTTTGGTGATAAGCATGAAACTGAAATTGCCAAACGCAAAGCAGCTGATGCGCCGTATAAATAACTAGATATTGAGAACATAAATGACTTTTGAATTGTTTATATTTTACCTTTTCTCAGCAGTGACACTACTTTCTGCTGTTGCTGTGGTGACTGTGCGCAATCCAATTTATTCTGCATTGTTCCTCATTTTAGCTTTTTTCAGTAGTGCCGCTATTTGGATATTGTTAGAGGCTGAGTTTTTAGGTGTTGTGTTGGTGTTGGTCTATGTCGGCGCAGTAATGGTGTTGTTCTTATTTGTTATTATGATGTTGGATATTGAAATAGACACCCTAAAAGAAGGCTTTATCCGATACTTACCCGTTGGGCTTTTAGTTGCCATAGCGGTCGCTGTTGAGATGATTCTGGTCATGAAGTCTGATGTCTTTAAGGTTGATATACCTGACGCAGCCCCGCTTAGTGTGAACAATACAGAAGCATTGGGTGAAGTGCTGTACACGGAATATGTACTCCCTTTTGAAATCGCTTCGGTGATTTTGGTTGTAGCGATTATTGCTGCCATTGTTCTAACCTTGCGTAGACGTACAGGTGTGAAGAAACAAGACCCATCAAAGCAGGTGCGTACAAGTAGTGAAGATCGTATTCGTATTGTAAAGATTAAAGCGGAGAAGCGGCTGTGATCCCACTATCTTACTTTCTAATTCTTAGTGCGCTTTTATTCTCAATCAGTGTGGCAGGCATTTTCCTTAACAGAAAAAACATGATTATTTTGTTGATGTGTATTGAGTTGATGCTGCTATCAGTAAATCTAAACTTTATCGCTTTTTCACACTATTCAGGTGATATTGCGGGTCAGGTTTTCGTGTTCTTTATTTTGACGGTTGCGGCGGCAGAAGCGGCAATTGGTTTGGCAATTTTGATTACCGTATTCCGTAACCGCCGAACCATTAATGTCGAAGAACTTGATGAGATGAAGGGCTAGAACTATGGAAACACTCTATTTAGCCATTCCCCTTTCTGCTCTAGTTGGGTCAATTATTGCGGGCTTGTTTGGCAGTATTATTGGTCGAAAAGGCGCACATGCCATTACGCTTCTGGGTGTGGGTATTTCTTGTGTGCTTTCATTTATTGTTCTCAAGTACGTAGCCATTGATGGCAATACCTTTTATGGTGATGTTTACACATGGGCAAAAGTGGGAGACACGCACTTTACTGTAGGCTTTATGATTGACAAGCTAACGTCGATGATGATGGTCGTTGTAACATTTGTATCGCTGATGGTGCATATTTATACCATCGGCTACATGGCAGATGATAAGCATAATTGGCCAAAAGAAAGCCGTGGCGGTGATAATAGCTATCAGCGTTTCTTCTCATATATTTCTCTATTTACCTTCTCGATGCTAATGCTTGTTATGTCGAATAACTTTATGCAGTTATTCTTTGGCTGGGAAGCGGTTGGCTTGGTTTCATACTTGTTGATTGGATTTTGGTCAACGCGTGATACGGCTATATTCGCCAATATGAAAGCATTTCTTGTGAACCGTGTAGGCGACTTTGGTTTCTTGCTTGGTATAGCTGCAATTTGGACGTATACAGGCTCGCTTGATTATAAAGAAGTGTTTGAGCGCTTACCTTCAATTCAACATATCACCATGAATATCTTGCCAAATGTCGAATGGATGTTGGTAACGGTTATTGCGATTTCATTATTTATTGGTGCAA
>CAYOHT010000027.1:5263-14615 GCA_964403815.1 uncultured Cocleimonas sp. | reverse complement strand
ATGCGATCCATTTTATTAATAAATGCAACACGCGGGACTTGATACTTATTAGCTTGTCGCCATACTGTTTCGGATTGTGGCTCTACACCACCAACCGCACAAAACACAGCAACCGCACCGTCCAATACTCTTAATGAGCGCTCAACTTCAATCGTGAAATCAACATGCCCAGGGGTATCAATAATATTGACACGGTGCTCTTCAAACTGTTCACCCATCCCTTTCCAGAAACAGGTTGTTGCAGCAGAGGTAATTGTAATCCCTCTTTCCTGCTCTTGCTCCATCCAGTCCATCGTGGCAGCGCCATCATGAACCTCACCAATTCTATGAGACACTCCCGTGTAAAATAAAACTCGCTCTGTTGTAGTGGTCTTCCCTGCATCTATATGCGCCATGATACCGACATTGCGGTAACGATCTAGGGGAGTTATACGAGCCACTACTTTGTATCCTTTTTCTCTCTATGCTTCGACTACCAACGGAAGTGAGCAAAGGCTTTATTTGCATCAGCCATTTTATGCGTATCTTCACGCTTCTTAACAGCAGAACCACGTTTCTCAGCCGCATCCATTAGCTCACCCGCTAATTTAAGTGCCATTGATTTTTCACCACGCTTACGCGCCGCATCAACCAACCAACGCATTGCCAAAGCATTTTGACGAGAAGCGCGAACTTCAACAGGTACTTGGTATGTTGCACCACCGACACGGCGAGACTTAACCTCAACCGAAGGACGAACATTATCAAGCGCAGAATCAAGAATTTCCATACCATCATCGCCCTTCTTTGATGCAATCTCATCAAGCGCAACGTATACCACTTTTTCAGCAATCGACTTTTTACCGTCTTTCATAATGGTATTAATAAACTTTGCCAAAACCAAGCTTCCAAATTTTGGATCAGGAAGGATGATACGTTTCGGGACTTCTCTTCTTCTAGGCATAAAAAACTCACTTCATTTACAACGACTAAATTCGTTTACTATTATTCAACTCTGCATAAGCCAATAAGCTGCTGGCTTTGCAGTCATATTTTTACTAAATTCTTTTTACTACTTGGAACTTTGGAACCACTTGCCGTACTTACTTCGGACGCTTAGCACCGTACTTAGAACGACCTTGTCTACGATCCGACACACCCTGCGTATCCAAAGACCCACGTACTACGTGATAACGCACACCAGGCAAATCTTTTACACGACCACCACGAATCAATACAACCGAATGTTCCTGCAAGTTATGACCTTCACCACCGATGTAGCTACTCACTTCAAAACCATTAGTTAGACGCACACGAGCAACTTTACGCATTGCTGAGTTTGGCTTTTTTGGCGTTGTTGTATATACGCGAGTACATACACCACGACGTTGCGGACATGCCTCCAACGCAGGTACATTACTCTTTTCCATTTTGCGCTTACGAGGTTTACGCACTAATTGGTTAATAGTAGACATTAATTATCTCTCTCTTTACTCTTTTCAGTTCCAAGTTCTCATTATCGAGAACTTAAAAACAGCCAAATGACTGTCTTAACAATAAGGCGCGGAATTCTATTACCACACAGCAAACATGTCAAGACAGGACTTTCTTTTTTAGTACATTATCGGTAATTTAACAAAACCCTCTACTATAACCTCTAATATTCAAATAATCTAAAAAAGTACACCCCCTATTTTGAGCCTTTTTCGACTAAAAAATCGAAAAATGGTCAAAACAAGGAAAAATGACTTATAAGTCATTAAATCACTCTAAAACAACATAAAACGCAATTTTAGAGAAAAACAACCTAAATACGAAAACATCATGTAAAACTAGGGGGGTGTGTTTTAAATTGCATTAATTACATTTTTTTAATAAATAGCAAGTAAATGCTTACTACTAATTTCAAAACAAAAAGAGAGCAATGATTAACATTGCTCTCTTTTATTTTACATTTACTAATCAACGAGCTTTAACAATTACTCATCCGTAGACTCTGTAGCTTGCTCAGGCTCTGGCTCAGCTTCTGCGGCATTTTTCATCATTTCAGCTTCTGCTGCCAATGATGCCAATTGTTGCTGAACTTCTTCTTGCTTACGACGACGCTCTTGATGATGCTTGAGACCTGTTCCTGCTGGAATCAATCGACCAACGATTACGTTCTCTTTCAAGCCACGTAGATCATCACGTGCACCACGAACAGAAGCTTCGGTTAACACGCGTGTTGTCTCTTGAAAGGATGCCGCTGATATAAACGAATCCGTTACCAGAGATGCCTTGGTGATACCTAACAAGATGCGATCAAATTTAGCAGGAAGCTTACCTTCAGCAACCAATGCAGCATTTGTTTCTTCAACTTGCCAAAGATCTAACTGCTCACCTTTAAGCATACGACTATCGCCCGATTCCGTGATAAGTACTTTTCTCATCATCTGTCTTGCAATAATTTCAACGTGCTTATCATTGATGATTACACCTTGGAGACGATAAACTTCTTGCACTTCTTTAACCATGTGCTCAGCCAATACAACAGGACCTAACAGACGAATAATATCGTGAGAGCTTGGCTCACCATCAGCAATCATTTCACCTTTAGCAACTTTCTCACCTTCAAACACATCAAGGTTACGCCACTTAGGAATCAATACTTCGTAATGATCTCCAGAATCTGGCGTGATAACTAAACGCTTCTTGCCCTTAGTCTCTTTACCCCATGAGAATGTACCTGAGATTTCTGCCAATATTGCAGGCTGCTTTGGCTTTCTAGCCTCAAACATATCCGCAACACGAGGTAGACCACCTGTGATGTCACGTGTCTTTGACGACTCTTGCGCCAATCTTGCCAATACATCACCAACCTGTACTTTTGCGCCATTGGTTAAACCAACAACTGCGCCACCCGCTAACGGATATTGAACAGGAATTTCAGTATTTTCGAAGAATAAGGTATCACCCTTATCATCCAATAAGCGAATCATTGGGTTCAAGTCTTTCGCGCCTGTGCCACGTGCCGCAGGATCTGTCACAACTGTAGAGCTAAGACCCGTCATATCATCAATATTGGTATTGATAGTAGAACCATCAACAAAATCAACAAAATCAACCGTACCCGCTACTTCCGTAACGATTGGGTGTGTATGTGGATCCCATGTTGCAACTTCTTGCCCTGCTTCAATTGCATCGTTGTCTTTAATAGTAACAACCGCACCATAAGGCAGCTTGTAACGCTCTTTTTCACGTCCTTGTTCATCAAGCACACTGATGACACCCGAACGAGAAACAGTCACCAAGTTTCCGTCTTTATTGACAACGGTCTTAACATTACTTAAATGAGCAGCACCTGCATTCTTAACAACAATATTGTTATCAGCAGCTGATCGACTTGCCGCACCACCGATGTGGAAGGTACGCATTGTAAGCTGTGTACCTGGCTCACCGATAGACTGAGCAGCTACAACACCTACTGCCTCACCCATATTCACCAAGTGACCACGACCTAGATCACGACCGTAACATTGCGCACATACACCCTTTCGAGTATCACAACTAATCGCAGAACGTACGATGATTTCATCAACACCTAAATCTTCAAGCTTTGCTACCCATTCTTCATCAAGCAGTGTTTTCGCAGGGATAACAACTTCATCTTTATTGTTTGTTACATCAACTGCAGTTACACGACCAAGTACACGATCACCCAATGGCTGTACAACATCGCCACCTTCAATAATCGGCTTCATAACCAAGCCATCGCTAGTCCCACAATCTTCTAGTGTTACCACCATATCTTGTGAAACATCAACCAAACGACGTGTTAAGTAACCCGAGTTTGCCGTCTTCAATGCTGTATCAGCTAGACCTTTACGAGCACCGTGAGTCGAAATAAAGTATTGCAGTACGTTCAAGCCTTCGCGAAAGTTTGAGGTGATTGGTGTCTCGATGATTGAGCCATCTGGCTTTGCCATCAAACCACGCATACCTGCTAACTGACGAATCTGAGCTGCAGAACCACGAGCTCCGGAGTCTGCCATCATGTAGATAGAGTTGAATGATTCTTGCTGAACCGTCTTGCCATCAGCATCAACCACATCTTCAGAACCCATACCATCCATCATTGCCTTAGCAACTTGCTCATTGGTACGCGCCCAAATATCAACTACCTTGTTGTAGCGCTCACCTTGCGTTACAAGACCAGAAGCATATTGGTTTTCGATTTCTTTAACATCACCTTCAGAACGACCAATGATTGCAGCCTTTTCATCTGGAATCATCATGTCATTCGCACAGAATGAAACACCTGCTAGCGTTGCGTACTTGTAACCTGTGTACATCAACTGATCGGCTAAAATAACGGTATCTTTAAGACCTACACGACGGTAGCCTTCATTGATCACACCAGAAATAGCTTTCTTCTTCATCACACAGTTGATCAACTCAAACGGCATGCCTTCTGGCAACACTTCCGACAGAATTGCACGACCTACTGTAGTTTCAAGTCTACGTGTACGGAATACTTTTTCGCCATTCTCATCAATATCACTATCAGAAATACGCACCTGTACTTTTGCATGAAGGTGCGCCTTACCTGCTTCATAAGCACGCTTTGCTTCTTCTCTATCAGCGAAGATCATACCCTCGCCAAGTGCATTAACGCTTTCACGTGTCATGTAGTACAAGCCCAAAACAATATCTTGTGATGGAACGATAATTGGCTCACCATTTGCAGGCGACAATACGTTATTGGTTGCCATCATCAGCACGCGTGCTTCTGTTTGCGCTTCAAGTGATAATGGAACGTGCACCGCCATTTGATCGCCATCGAAGTCAGCGTTGAATGCTGAACAAACTAATGGGTGCAACTGAATAGCCTTACCTTCAATCAATACTGGCTCAAATGCCTGAATACCTAATCTATGTAAAGTTGGTGCGCGGTTAAGCATAATAGGATGCTGGCGAATAATCTCAGCAAGAATATCCCAAACTTCTGGAGTTTCACGCTCTACTAATTTCTTAGCCGCTTTAATTGTTGTTGCCAACCCACGGCGTTGTAACTTCCCAAATATAAACGGTTTGAATAACTCCAATGCCATTTTCTTAGGCAAACCACACTGATGAAGCCTTAATGCAGGCCCAACCACGATTACAGAACGACCAGAGTAATCAACACGCTTTCCTAATAAATTTTGACGGAAGCGACCCTGCTTACCTTTGATCATATCTGCCAAAGATTTAAGCTGACGACGGTTAGACCCAGTAATTGCACGACCACGACGACCGTTATCTAATAAAGCATCAACAGACTCTTGTAGCATACGCTTTTCGTTACGCACGATAATATCTGGAGCATTCAAATCTAATAAACGGCGTAAACGGTTATTACGGTTAATAACGCGACGGTATAAATCATTAAGGTCAGAAGTTGCAAAACGACCACCTTCTAACGGCACTAAAGGACGTAAGTCAGGCGGTAGAACCGGAAGAACGGTCATAATCATCCAATCAGGCTTATTACCCGAATCTACGAATGATTCCATTAACTTTGTCCGCTTACTGATACGCTTTAATTTTGTTTCAGACTTTGTGCTATTAGCCTCTTCATCAAGATCAACAATTGCTTCTTTGATGTCGACGGTTCTCAACATTTTAAGAACAGCTTCTGCACCCATTCCCGCATCAAACTCATCGCCGAATTCTTCAACTGCCTCTAGATAAGCTTCATCGCTCAATAACTGACCGCGCTCAAGCGTTGTCATTCCTGGCTCTACAACCACAAATGCTTCAAAATATAGTACACGTTCAATATCGCGCAACGTCATATCAAGGAATAAACCAATACGCGAAGGTAATGATTTTAAGAACCAAATATGTGCCACTGGACACGCCAGATCAATATGACCCATGCGATCTCGACGTACTTTCGTGTTAGTTACTTCAACGCCACATTTTTCACAAACCACACCGCGATGCTTTAAGCGCTTGTACTTACCACACAAACATTCGTAATCCTTAACAGGACCAAATATCTTTGCACAAAACAAACCATCACGCTCAGGCTTGAAGGTACGGTAGTTAATCGTTTCTGGTTTCTTAACTTCTCCATAAGACCATGAACGGATAACTTCAGGTGATGCTAAACCAATGCGTATTGCATCGAATTCTTCTGTGTCTTTCTGCTGTTTGAAAATATTCAGCAGATCTCCCATGCCTTTATTCATCATAACGTCACCTACCTATTTGTTGTCTTTTTCAAGTTCAATGTGAAGACCCAATGAGCGAATCTCTTTCATCAACACATTAAAGGATTCAGGCATACCTGCTTCCATGTGAAGATTTCCATCAACTATATTCTTGTACATACGATTACGGCCTTGAACATCATCCGACTTAACTGTAAGTACCTCTTGAAGTGTATAAGCTGCACCGTAAGCCTCCAATGCCCAGACCTCCATCTCACCGAAGCGCTGACCACCGAACATGGCTTTACCACCAAGAGGTTGCTGTGTAACCAAGCTGTATGGCCCTGTAGAACGTGCATGCATTTTATCGTCAACCAAGTGGTTCAACTTCAACATATGCATGTAGCCCACAGTAATCTTTCTTTCGAAAGCTTTACCCGTACGGCCGTCGTACAACGTTGTTTGACCAGACTCTGGCAAATCAGCCAACGTCAGCATCTTCTTGATTTCCGATTCTGCCGCGCCATCAAATACCTGTGTTGCCATTGGCACACCTTTACGCAAGTTTGAAGCCATTTCTGTGACTTCTTCATCAGTCATTTCACTAATATCACCCTGCTCAGGATTACCATCGGTTGAGTAGATTTCTGTTAAGAACTTACGCACCTTATCAATCTTAGCTTGCTCATCGATCATACGAGCAATTTTTTCACCAAGACCTTTAGCCGCCCAGCCCAAATGCATTTCAAGAACCTGACCAACATTCATTCGAGAAGGCACACCCAGTGGATTCAAACAGATATCTACTGGCACACCATTTTCGTCATAAGGCATATCTTCAACAGGAACAATGCGTGAAACTACACCTTTGTTTCCATGACGACCCGCCATCTTGTCACCAGGTTGCATACGACGCCTAACAGCAACATAAACCTTAACGACTTTTAGAACACCCGGGGCTAAATCGTCACCTGCTGTTATTTTATCTTTTTGCTTCTGAAGACGCTCTTCGTAGAACTTCTTTTGATCTGCCAATGAAACAGCTAGCTTCTCAAGTTGCTTACTTACATCCTCATTCTTCATACGTAATGAGAACCAATCCTTTTTATCCAGATCAGTCAAATAAGCTTTAGTAACTTTTCCACCTGCTTTAATTCCAGCAGGCCCGCCATCAACAACCTTATTTAGAACAAGTTTTTCAACACGTGTATATACATCATCTTCAAACACAAATAATTCATCACGCAAGTCATTACGCACTTTTGCTAACGCTGTTTCTTCCAGCGCGATCGCACGTGCATCCTTCTCAACACCATCGCGTGTAAATACACGAACATCGATAACCGTACCAAACATGCTAGATTTAACACGTGAAGAAGTATCTTTAACATCAGACGCTTTCTCGCCAAAAATTGCACGTAGTAGCTTTTCTTCTGGCGTTAACTGAGTTTCACCTTTCGGCGTAACCTTACCAACTAAAATATCACCCGGCTTTACTTCTGCACCCACATGAACAATCCCAGATTCATCTAGTTTAGACAGTAAATGCTCACTTACATTAGGAATATCACCTGTGATTTCTTCAGCACCTAACTTAGTATCACGTGCCAAACATGAGATTTCTTCAATGTGTACTGAGGTAAAACGATCTTCTTCGACAACACGTTCTGATACGAGAATCGAATCCTCAAAGTTGTAACCATTCCAAGGCATAAATGCGATCTTGATATTCTGACCTAAAGCCAATTCACCCAAATCAGTAGATGAACCATCAGCCAACACATCACCACGTGCAATCACGTCGCCTATTTTTACGATCGGCTTTTGATTAACACAAGTATTTTGATTTGAGCGCGTGTATTTGATGAGGTTATATATATCAACACCACCCTCCTGAGCCTCATCATCATTCACACGAATGACAATACGAGAAGCATGCACAGCAGAAATAGTACCACCACGCTTTGCTATAACCGTAGAGCCAGAATCGACCGCAACTACGCGCTCCATTCCTGTGCCACAAACAGGAGTTTGTGCTCTCAAACAAGGAACAGCCTGACGTTGCATGTTCGAGCCCATCAAAGCACGGTTTGCATCATCATGCTCTAAGAATGGAATTAGTGACGCAGCAACCGAAACAATTTGTTTTGGCGAGACATCCATATATTGAACCTCATCAGGACCAGATAACATAAATTCATTTTGGAAACGACATGAAATCATATCATTGGTAAATTTACCTTTTTTATCTAAAACTGCATTTGCCTGAGCAATAACGTAACGTGATTCTTCAATCGCAGAAAGATAGTCAATATCACTACTTACCTTGCCATCTTTTACTTTACGATACGGCGTTTCAAGAAAACCGTAATCATTGGTTTTCGCGAATACAGCCAGAGAGTTAATCAAACCGATGTTTGGCCCCTCAGGTGTTTCGATAGGACATACGCGACCGTAATGCGTAGGATGTACGTCACGCACTTCAAATCCAGCACGCTCACGTGTCAAACCACCAGGGCCTAACGCAGAAATACGACGTTTATGCGTAATCTCAGAAAGAGGATTGTTTTGATCCATGAATTGAGAAAGCTGACTCGAACCAAAAAATTCTTTTACTGCGGCAGATACTGGCTTAGCATTCACCATATCTTGAGGCATCAAGCCTTCACTCTCAGCTACGGTTAAACGCTCTTTAACTGCTCGCTCAACACGCACTAAACCAATACGGAAGGCATTCTCTGCCATTTCACCCACGCTTCGAATACGGCGATTTCCTAGATGATCAATATCATCGATTACACCATGACCGTTTCGAATATCGATTAATGTTTTTAAAACATTTACAATATCAGAATCAGTATTACCAGATTTTTTGATTTCCTCATATTGAGCACCATACTTTTCAACCAAAAGCTTAGAGGCCGCATCTGAACGATTAGACAAGTAACCCAAATCAAACAAGATTGACGGACCTGTCTCAACATCATACTCAAGACGACGGTTAAACTTCATACGTCCAACAGCAGACAAGTCATAACGCTCTTCTGAAAAGAACAAGTTATGGAATAAGTTCTCCGCTGCTTCTTTTGTCGGCGGCTCACCAGGACGCATCATGCGATATATTTCTATCATCGCTTCTAATGGTGTTTGAGCCGCATCAACTTTTAATGTATTTGATATAAACGGGCCGCAATCCA
>CAYOHT010000027.1:0-5163 GCA_964403815.1 uncultured Cocleimonas sp. | reverse complement strand
GGTGTTTGAGCCGCATCAACTTTTAATGTATTTGATATAAACGGGCCGCAATCCAATTCATTTGTGTAAATAACATCGAACTTCTTAATATCATTTTCGCGTAGCAACTCGATTAACTCTTCAGTTATTTCTGCGTTTGCTTCCGCGATAAACTCACCTGTAGAAGTATCTACAATATTGTGAGCCAGCATTTTCCCGTGAACATAATCTTCAGGAACTTCTAGTTTTTTTACTTTTGCTGCTTCAAGCTTACGAACATGCTTCGCCGTAATACGACGACCCGCCTCAACAATTTTATCACCTTCAACGACTATATCAAAAGAAGCTAGTTCACCTCTCAGTCGGTCAGGATCAAGTGCCATCAATACTTTTGTCTTCTGCAAGGTAACAGTCAACTTATCGAAGAAGCAATCTAATATTTCTTCTGTCTCCATACCTAAAGCACGAAGAAGGATAGTTGCTGGTAGTTTTCTGCGACGATCAATACGCACAAAAACAGCATCTTTTGGATCAAACTCAAAGTCCAACCAAGAACCACGATAAGGAATTACTCGCGCATTATGAAGCAGCTTACGAGCAGTATTTGTTTTACCTTTATCATGATCGAAGAACACCCCAGGCGAACGATGCAATTGAGAAACGATGACACGCTCGGTACCATTAATTACAAAAGTGCCTTTCTCTGTCATCAAAGGCATTTCACCCAAGTAAACATCTTGCTCTTTTATATCTTTAACAACTTTTGTCTTTTTCGGCGCATCTTTATCGTAGATAACTAAACGTAGCGTTGCACGTAAAGAAGTTGCATAAGTGAGACCACGCTGTTGACATTCACGCACATCAAAAACAGGCTCAGCCAAATTATAATCAACATACTCCAGCATTACAAAACCAGAATAACTAACAATTGGGAACACAGAGTTAAATGCGCCGTGCAAACCAGCGTCTCTACGCTCCTCTACTGGAATATCTGTTTGCAAATACTGGCGGTACGACTCCAGTTGAATCGCTAAAAGATATGGTATATCCAATACCTGGGGGCGTTTACCAAAATCCTTGCGGATACGTTTTTTCTCAGTAAAAGACAGAGCCATCTTATTTCCTCTTCCGAAGTCTATTCAGCACTTATATACAGGAGCAAAGGGTTACAACCTGTAAACATATTCTCTAGTGACCATTTACACAACCACTAAAAAACTTAAATTCTTAACGCTCAAAACTACAAAAACCATTTAAGCGACAAAAGGCCGACAGTGAAATCACACTGTCAGCCCATTGATTACGAAAAAAGAAAAATCTTTTTTCATCGTTGAAGCAATTACTTCAATTCTACTGTAGCACCAGCTTCTTCAAGCTGCTTTTTAGCCTCTTCAGCATCATCTTTAGAAGCACCTTCTTTAACAGTAGCTGGAGCACTCTCTACCATTTCTTTTGCTTCTTTTAGACCAAGACCTGTGATAGCACGAACTGCTTTGATTGCAGATATCTTGTTATCGCCGAAACTTGTCATTACCACATCAAACTCAGACTTCTCTTCTGCAGCAGCGCCAGCATCACCGCCAGCAGCAGGAGCAGCAGCTACAGCCGCAGCTGCAGAAACGCCAAATTTTTCTTCCATATCAGAAATCAGTTCTACGACTTCCATTACACTCATATTTGATATTGCTTCTAGAATATCATCTTTAGAAACAGCCATTGTATTTCTCCTAAACCTAAATCAGTAAGTCACAAATGTGACCATAAATTAATATTAATAAATAAAACCATCTAAACCAAAAACCAACCTACTTCCCAACAACAGGAACTAGGCAGCTTTTGAGTCACGAACAGCAGCAACAGTACGAACAAGTTTTCCTGGAACCTCATTAAACGTACGAGCAAGCTTCTCTACTGGCGCTCTCAATGTTCCAGCCAATATAGCTAGAGCTTGATCACGTGTAGGCAACTTAGCCAAACGATCAATTTCGGATGCAGCAAGCAACTCCCCACCAACGGAAAGCATCTTAACTTCCAACTTGTCATGCTCTTTAGCGAAGTCTTTTAAAACTCTAGCCGCTGCACCAGGATCTTCTTGCGAAAACGCCAATACTAACGGACCAACAAAGCCATCACTCATACATGAAAAATCAGTATCAGCTAGGGCAAGTTTTGCCAGATTATTCTTCACTACACGCAGATAAACACCACCTTCACGCGCTTTAACACGCAATTCGGTCATTTCAACTACGCTTAACCCGTGGTACTCTGCAGCAACCGCGGAATGAGCATCTGAAGCAACTGCAGCGACTTCAGAGACAATCTTCTTCTTGTCTTCAAAAGTTAATGCCACAACATTTACCTCTTTAATTCGGCAGCACAAACTACCGTTAATAAACACTTAAACTCAAACAACAAGCTAAGCATCGTACAACGACGTGCCCAAATCATCTGATTTAGGTTACGCCATCTACGCAGGAACATTAAGCCTCACACCAACCAACAACGCCGATCGATACAAAACACCTACGGTCTTTGATGACATACAACCAAGTATATCCATCATCAACTCCCCAATAACCCGAGAGCCTAAGCGCATAAAATACGCCAATTCTTTGAATACTACGACTCTACTGTCGCAGTATCAACAGCCAAACCAGCACCCATAGTACTAGAAACTGAAATTCTTTTAAGGAACACACCTTTTGCAGAAGTTGGCTTAGATTTCACAAGCGCAGCGATTAAAGCATTTAGGTTTTCTTGCAGTGCTTTTGGCTCAAAATCCATACTACCAATACCACAATGAATAATTCCTGCTTTATCAGTACGGTAACGAACTTGACCGCCTTTAGCATTCTTTACCGCTGTTGCAACATCTGCTGATACCGTTCCAACTTTAGGATTAGGCATAAGACCACGAGGACCAAGAACCTGACCTAGCTGACCAACAACACGCATAGCATCTGGACTTGCGATGACAACATCAAAATCCATATTACCTTTTTTAACCTCTGCCGCAAGATCATCCATTCCTACAATATCTGCCCCAGCTGCTTTTGCAGCCTCAACATTATCACCTTGAGTGAACACCGCCACACGAACCGTCTTACCTGTTCCGTTTGGCAATACTACCGAACCACGAACAACCTGATCGGATTTGCGAGGATCAACACCCAAGTTCACACTTACATCTACACTCTCTGTAAATCCCACTTTCGGCAATTCTTTCATCAATTCGAACGCTTCTAGCGATGAATACAAATGATCAATTTTAACTTTTTCTTGGATTAGCTTTTGACGCTTAGTTAACTTAGCCATTATTTAACACCCTCAGTTTCTATACCCATACTACGCGCACTTCCTGCAATAGTACGTACTGCCGCATCCATATCCGCAGCTGTTAAATCAGGGTCTTTTGTTGTCGCAATTTCTTCTAATTGCGCACGCGTCACCTTACCTACTTTATCTGTATTTGGAACACCACTACCTTTCTGGATACCTGCAGCCTTCTTTAACAAGATAGAAGCTGGGGGAGTTTTTGTAACGAATGTAAAGCTACGGTCATTATAAACAGTAATAACGACCGGGATCGGCATGCCTTGCTCGGTAGCCTGCGTCTCAGCATTAAACGCCTTACAAAATTCCATGATATTAATACCCGCTTGACCCAACGCAGGACCAACAGGGGGACTTGGATTCGCCTGACCTGCAGGAACCTGCAGCTTCAGATACGAGTCAACTTTCTTAGCCATATTTTACACTCCCGAGTTCAAACGTTCTTAGCAAGCTCACATCCAATAATTAGATGCAACTCCCTCAAACTCCTCGTAACTTTAATTAAAAAAACTTAAATAACTCAGGTTTTCTCAACCTGAAAAAACTCTAGCTCAACCGGAGTTGAACGTCCGAAAATCTGTACCGCCACACGCATTGTGCTTTTCTCGTAGTTAACATCTTCAACCACACCACTAAAGTCATTGAATGGACCATCATTAACACGAACCACCTCACCAACCTCAAACAATACTCGCGGACGAGGCGCGGTAACACCCTCTTCCATACGATTCATTATTGCCGCCACTTCTTTTTCAGTAATTGGCGCAGGCCTATCACTTGTACCACCAATGAAACCTAAAACACGCGGCGTATTTTTCACCAAGTGCCAGCTATCATCATTAAGTTCAAGCTCAACCAACACATAACCCGGAAAAAATTTACGTGTGCTTTTGCGCTTCTGACCTTCGCGCATCTCTACAACTTCTTCAGTGGGAATCAATATCTCACCGAAAAACTCTTGCAAACCAAGGCGCTCAATACGTTCTTCAAGCGCAGCTCTCACCTTCATCTCATAGTTAGAATAAGCATGAACAACAAACCACTGCTTAGCCATATTAACCACCTACCGATAAAAGAGCTTTAACACCAGCACCTAACAACATATCAACAAACCATAAGAATATCGCCAATATCACAACCAAAATAAATACAATCAAAGTTGTTTGCATTGTTTCCGCACGTGTCGGCCAAACCATCTTACGAACTTCCGTTCGCGACAAGCCCAAGAAAGCAACCAGACCTTTACCTTTAGCAGTCATCAGCGTTACACCAATAGCAACGCCAACCATAGCCAAAAGACCTAAAACTCGATATAAAAGAGATTGTTCTTCAAAATAATAGAAGCCCACAATACCCGCTATCAATATAGCCAATGCAAGCAAAAGCTTGATGGTATCGAATAGTGAACCCTGCGTTTCTGTATTAGCTGCCATATTTTGGTATTTTCGGCCTAATTCAGCCTATCCCTTTTATCTATAAATAACACTTACAAAACTTAATAAAACACACTCAGAATATGGCAGGCCAGGAGGGACTCGAACCCCCAACAATCGGTTTTGGAAACCGGTGCTCTACCAATTGGAGCTACTGGCCTAGTATATTTAAACCAGGTTTTCTGAAACAACAAAAGAACGAAGCATTATCACCCCAACAAATGTCGTGTAATTATGCTTCGCCCTTTTAAAGGACGCGGAAGTATAGCAGAAAGTTTTAATTACTCAATGCTAATTTCAACGCCATTTTTACTTAGTGATAACCCAGACTAAGAAACAACCTTAGCCACAACACCCGCACCTACTGTACGACCACCTTCACGGATTGCAAAACGAAGACCGTCTTCCATCGCGATAG
>CAYOHT010000026.1:0-14976 GCA_964403815.1 uncultured Cocleimonas sp. | reverse complement strand
GCATCAAGAATAAGCTGGATACCTTTGTTTTTAAACGCTGAACCTGTGTAAGTTGGGAAGAATGTCATGTCCTTCGTTCCCTTACGGATACACGCTTTGATTACGTCCATAGATGGCTCTTCGCCTTCTAGGTACATTTCCATGGCATCATCGTCAAGCTCTACTGCTGTTTCGATGAGCTTTTCACGCCACTCTTCAACTTGGTCAGCCATATCAGCAGGAACGTCTTCGATCTTATAGTTTAATGGATCATCAGAACCATCCCAAACCCATGCTTTACGCGTGAGAAGATCAACAACACCTGTGAACTGATCTTCTGTTCCGATAGGTAGAACCATGACAAGAGGATTTGCACCAAGAACATCTTCAACCTGTTTTACAACACGGTAGAAATCAGCACCGATACGGTCTAATTTGTTGACGAAGATAATACGAGCCACTTCAGATTCATTCGCGTAGCGCCAGTTAGTCTCTGACTGTGGCTCAACACCACCTGATGCACAAAATACACCTACACCACCATCAAGCACTTTAAGTGAGCGATACACCTCAACCGTAAAATCAACGTGACCCGGTGTGTCGATGATGTTCATGCGGTGATCATTCCAGAAAGTACTTACAGCCGCTGACTGGATTGTGATACCACGTTCCGCTTCTTGCTCCATGAAGTCGGTTGTTGCTTCACCATCGTGAACCTCACCGATTTTGTGAATTTTACCGGTAAGGCTTAGGATACGCTCTGTAGTGGTTGTTTTACCCGCATCAACGTGTGCGAAGATGCCGATATTACGGTATTTGCTTAAATCTGTCATGACTGTGTACTCTGCAGTTGCTTGTTACTGTAGTAAGTTAAAAAACAAGTTATAAAGTGTTTTAAAAAGTAAACCGCCCAGCAAAATAAGCTAGGCGAAAAAACGCGGTATTATATAGTAATTTGCTTATAAAGGTACAACTATTCTGTTTTAAAACTAGACTATTTTTAATGGGCTATTTCGGTCAGTTAAAACTCCGTCTATAATCCCCCATTCATTACTCAAAATCTCATCTGGAAGCCCTATGAAATACACGTTAAATTCTAATAATAATCCCGCCACTGATAACCAAGATTGTGTGGTCATCCCTGTTTTTTCTAATGATAAAAAAATAGCGTTGAGTGATGCGGGAAAACAGTTAGACAAAGCAAGCGCTGGGGGGATTAGTTCGATTCTAGATAAGGGTGATTTTAAAGCGAATACTTCTGATACTTTGATGCTTTATGATATTGCAGACGTTAAGGCTTCACGCGTACTTTTAGTCGGTTGTGGTAAGGCTTCTGAATTTGAAGCTAAAACGGTAAACAAGGTTTCACAATCTGCAAGCAAAGCACTACAAAAAACATCGATCAAAAGCATTGCTTGTTATCTTAGCGACTCCATTGAAGATGAGCAGAAAGATACGGCAATCACACAAACAATCATTGGTTTTGCCGATAGCCTTTACCAAATGCAAGATTATAAGAGCAAGAAAAAAGATGCGCCTAGCCTTGATGAAGTCTGTGTATCGCTAAGCAGTGGTTTTGATGCAGATGCTAAAATAGCATTAGATAATGGCGTTGCCATTTCAGAAGGCATGAAGCTCACGCGTGATTTAGCCAACCATCCCGGCAATATATGTACGCCAACCTACATTGCAGAAACTGCAACTAACTTAGCCAAAGAATACAAAAATGTAGACATTGATGTGCTTGAAGAAGCGGATATGGAAAAGCTTGGCATGGGTTCATTCCTATCGGTGAGCAAAGGTAGTGATGAACCGGGCAAGATGGTTATCCTGCAATACTTTGGTGCCAAGGATAAGACTGGAGCAATCGACAAAGAATCCCAACCGATAGCTCTCGTTGGCAAAGGTGTAACATTTGACACTGGAGGAATTTCATTAAAGCCTGGTGCAAACATGGATGAAATGAAGTTCGACATGGGTGGCGCGGCAGGTATGCTTGGCACACTTAAAGCCTGTGCAGAAATGCAGTTAAATATTAACGTTGTTGTTGTACTAGCGGCAGCAGAGAATATGCCCAGCGCACGTGCTTCAAAACCTGGCGACATTGTCACATCCATGAAAGGCATTACCATAGAAGTGTTGAACACTGATGCAGAGGGTCGTTTAGTATTGTGCGATGCCCTCACCTATGTGGGAAAATACAACCCATCTATCGTGATTGATGCCGCGACTTTGACAGGTGCTTGTATCGTTGCACTCGGCCATCACATTTGCGCCGTGCTTTCAAACGACGACAGTTTAGCCAATGATTTAATGGATGCAGGCAATACCATTAATGATCGTGCATGGCGCTTACCGATGGGTGATGAATACAAAAAACAACTTAAAAGTTCGTTTGCCGATTTAGGTAATATTGGTAGCGGTGGTGCAGGCACTATTACAGCGGCGTGTTTTTTAGGCGAGTTCACTAAAGAATATAAATGGGCGCATTTGGATATTGCAGGTACAGCATGGACAGGTAAAGATGCAACAGGTCGCCCTGTACCACTGTTATCACAATTCTTAATCAATCAAGCCAATAAATGACGAATATAAACTTTTACGTTTGCAAGCAAGAAGGCTGGAATAATCGCTTAGCGATTATTCACAAGTTGGTGACCCATGCCACACAACGCAAGCTCTCCATCCATATTCACACAAGCAATAATAGTGAAAGCACACTACTGGATGAATTTTTATGGAGGCATCAGAAATCATCTTTTTTTCCGCATGCTATTTTATCGAAGAATGATTCGCAACTAAAAACAGAAATAAGTATTGGGCACGATTATGAGCCTATGAAAAACTGCGACTATTTAATCAATATATCCAGCGAGCGCCCTGAATACTTCTCAAGGTACCTCAAAGTTGCTGAAATATTAGACAAAACGGATGAAATACTCACCGCTGGTCGCAAACGATATGCCTTCTACAAAGAGCGGGGCTATACTTTGGAGTATTATCAACTGTAAGCATAATCTAAATATCTTGCTAATTAAAAATACTTAAAATGCTCAAAAATAAAAATATTCCGATTGCATCTGAGTTAATTGCCTCTGGCAATCCTCAGTTAAAAGCACAAGCTCAAAAAGAGCATGTTATGCCATCCCACCTTGACGAGTTAAACCATCGTATAGACGAGCTTGAGAACGCTATTGGTCAAAATGAATCTGGCCCCATAGGAAGAGCTTTTGCCATTCGAGCAGAAGAAAGCATTGAAGAAAATAGCGACGTAACCACCTAAGGAAAGACTGCTCAAGTCCAATTATTCTAAGCTTACCAAAACTGTCGCTTAGTTCTAATCGACTTAATCAGTCTTTTCCTAATAACACAACACCATAAAAACTCATTCTTTATTTTTTGTATTAAAAAAACAACAAAAGACTAATTTACCACACAATTCACTGGAAAGAATCAGATAGATTTGCTATTATCACTCGAATGACCCCTTCAGCAATACATCAGGCTATTCGCCTTAGCAAGCACCCCAAAGAAATGTCTTGGATTTGTCAATCCAGCGCTTTGTTGCCTGAGGGGGTAACAGAATTATTACGCTTATGCTCTTCTAGTGAGAAGATCAAAGAGTTTGCTAAAAAGTACCATACAGATGCAGAACCTCTGCAAGAAATGCTTCTTAATTTCGTTAGCCATGTGTTGTTAAATGAAAGTAATTCTAACGAGAAATTACTGGGTGTAGATGAAGAAGCGGATGCGCAAAAACGCAAATTACACTACCAGCTATTGATTAAAATATATCATCCCGATAAAAACACATCCCACGATGCAGCTTATCAAGCAGCGCGTATTGCAACAGCTTATCAAGAATTGAAAACACAAAACACTGAAGGCGAATTTAAAAACATTCGCATTTCACGCGTACCACCAAAAAGCTTTTATAATGCTACCATACAAGCAGAGCAGCAACGATCAAGCGTTAAAAGTGCATCTCTTGCCATGCTGACCATTACCGTTATCTCGGCCGTATGGATTGGTGGTTACTTGTACGAACCTGCTACACCAGAACTGTTCTCGCGTAACAATACTGATATTCTGAATAATGACAACGATAGCGACAACCCTCAAAACATTGTGGCTGATCAATTTGCAATGAGCAACCACGCAACCGTTGTCAGTATCAAATCAGAACAAGATGAGTTTCAACATGTGCTAACCACCATTGAAGCCGCTTATGAAACTGGTGATGCGGCAAAAATACAAACTATTCTTAATACGCCAGAGATTAAACAGCAGCCTGATAAAGAAGTTTTCGCTAAACTTAAAAACTTATTCAAAATAACCAGTGACCGAAAAATGCTACTGTACGATTTTGAATGGCAGAATATATCTGGGCAAATATCTGGCAAAGGTAAGTTCCTATCGCGTTACCATTTAAATAGTGAAGACCAATGGTCAACAAGAGAGGGTGTTGCCTCTATCATCGCTACTGAAAGCAAGAGTGGCTTAAATATAATCAGCCTGAAACTGGATAATGAAAATATTGATCAGTAGTTTGAATATCAATAAGTGAACATAAGCAAAGTTTTAAATGTTTCTGACTGCCAAATAAATCATATTGAATCCCTGCTTAAAAAATTTAAAATAAACCTCTGTCTAATCTCAAAAGACACCGTCATTCCTGGAAGTTATTGGGGGGACTCTGAAGCAGGTCTTATCTCAAATAACCTCTATGTTCGCGATGACACACCTATCCATTCCCTACTCCATGAAGCCTGTCATTATATTTGTATGGACAATAAACGCCGCCAAACGTTAGACACAAACGCAGAAGGTGATTACGACGAAGAAAATGGCGTTTGTTATTTGCAGATACTCTTAGCTGATGATCTCCCTGAAATGGGAAGGAAGCGAATGATGCAAGACATGGATAGTTGGGGCTACACGTTTAGACTAGGTTCCGCTGAAGGCTGGTTTAATGATGATGCAGGTGATGCTTTCGTTTGGTTAAAACAACATCAGATTGTAAGCTCTCAATGCGCTGTTAATTATACCTTACGCCCATAAATAACACTTTGAAGCACACCCCCCCACTTTTAAGTGATAGTCCATTTAGTTTTTTAAATGGCTACTAGAACTTATGCAAAGCTCCATGATGTTTTTAATTAACCTTTCGCCAACAAAACAACCGCATAAGCCGCTATACCTTCGGATTTTCCTGCAAAACCTAGCTTCTCAGTTGTAGTTGCTTTTACACTCACAACATCAATTTCTACTGCCAAGTCTTCTGCTAGGTTTTTTCGCATATCATTAATGTAAGGTGCTAGCTTGGGAGCCTGCGCGACGACGGTACAATCGCAGTTGCTTAGAGCATAGCCTTTTTCGTGAATAATTTTAATGACATGTTTTAATAATACTCGGCTATCTATATTTTCAAACTTTGCATCATTATCAGGAAAATGATGTCCAATATCACCCAACGCCAACGCTCCTAACAAAGCATCACAGAGCGCATGAATCAATACATCACCATCAGAGTGAGCGAGAAACGCTTTATCATGTGAGATTTTCTCACCCCCAAGTGTGATAAAATTCCCTTCTGTAAACGCATGAACATCATAACCATTGCCAATTCTCATCATGCGCTACTCTCCCCGCTAAATACACCTGTAGATGCATTTGCTAATAAAAGCAACGTTACCAGTTCTAAGTCAGCAGCTTGAGTCACTTTTATATTATTGCTACTGCCTTCGACTAATTCGACTTGCTTGTCCATTGCTTCCAAAGCGGAAGCCTCATCAGTAACCGCAATATCTTTTTCAAAGCAGGTTTCTAAGGCTTCTTTTAGTTCACCCAATCTAAACAGTTGAGGCGTTAAAGCATGCCATAGATTTTCGCGTGATTCTGTTTGGGATATTACCGTTTTCCCTGAACTCTTCTCTGTATCACCGTCCGCAACCGAGCGCTTCATAGTATCTTGAACAGGGCTGGCTAAAATCCCACCCACACAAGAATCACTTCTTATGGATAACAAAGCATCAATATCTTTTTTCAGTAAACAAGGGCGCGCAGCATCATGCACCATCACCCAACTTTTAGCATCAAGCCCTTCAACCATTGCCAAGTAATCTAACCCCTGCATCACAGAGTCACTGCGCTCTTTTCCACCTTCAACGGTGTATAACGGCTTTTTACTGGCTTCCGTACTTAGCTTTATTTTCTTCCAATAATTATCTTCATTACTCAAAGCAACAATAATGCCCGCCACATCAGGGTGGGATGTAAAACAATTAAGTGTATGCTCTAAGATAGTTTTATCGTGGATTTTTAAGTATTGCTTAGGAATGTTGGACTGCATTCGTTTTCCGATACCTGCCGCGGGTATGACTACCCAGACTTTTTGAGTGCTTTGAGAATTGCTGATACTACTCATCAGCCTTTTTATTCTCGCTTTCTTTGTCCGATTTTTTATCTATTTTATCTTTATTTTTTATTTCAATCGTCTTTTTTGATTTTTCATCAGGCGCATCAGGCTGTAAAATCACTTCATAAAAAGTTTCGCCTTTGCCTGTCATTCCTAGCTCACTGCGCGCGCGTTCTTCAATTGCAGCATTACCCGAAGCCGCATCATCCAACTCGGCTTTCATTTTATCAATCTGCTCTTTTCTCTCTTTGTTTGCTAACTCCTGAGTGGTGCTTCTTTCTTGGGTGCGCCAACGATCAGGATAACTCCCCGTCCCTACCCATAACCCTGCCAACAGCAGGATTAATAGTATGGTCAATATGGTAAGGAGTAATTTCATAATAAATAAGAGTAGAATTATATTTACAGATGTTTGAAGGCAGATTTACCTGCATAAACACCGTTACTGCCCAGCATGCTTTCAATGCGAATTAACTGATTATATTTAGCGATACGGTCTGAGCGCGACAGTGAACCTGTCTTAATTTGCCCTGCGTTTGTAGCAACCGCTAAGTCAGCAATCGTTG
The DNA here is from genome assembly GCA_964403815.1 of uncultured Cocleimonas sp. GTDB lineage: Bacteria > Pseudomonadota > Gammaproteobacteria > Thiotrichales > Thiotrichaceae > Cocleimonas. The sequence goes on along the minus strand of CAYOHT010000026.1, from coordinate 8,013 downwards.
TATCTTCTGTCTCGCCCGAACGATGCGAAACCACTGCGGTATAATCAGAGTCATGCGCCATTTTAATGGCTTCAAGTGTTTCTGTTAACGTGCCGATTTGGTTGAATTTGATTAATATTGAGTTTGCAATATTTTTGTCTATACCTTCTTTGAAGATGTTTGGATTAGTCACATACAAATCATCACCCACCAATTGAATTTTATCACCTAATCTCTCTGTTAATAATTTCCAACCATCCCAATCCGCTTCATCCAGACCATCTTCAATCGTGATGATTGGGTACTTATTTACCCAGTCTTCTAAGTAATCAATCATACCTGCCGCATCGAAGCTTTTGCCTTCGGCCGCCAGTACATATTTTCCATCTTTATAATATTCTGATGCCGCACAATCTAACCCAAGATAAATATCTTTACCCGGTGTGTAACCTGCGTTTTCAATCGCTTCAAGAATCACTTCAATCGCTTCTTCATTCGATGATAAATCAGGCGCAAAACCACCTTCATCACCCACGGCAGTATTCATGCCGCGCTTGCTAAGTACCGATTTAAGATTATGGAATACTTCCGTGCCGTAACGAACGGCTTCTGCAAGGCTTGGCGCGCCCACTGGTACGATCATGAATTCTTGCATATCAACGCTGTTATCGGCGTGTTCACCACCGTTGATAATATTCATCATCGGAACAGGTAATTGAAACTTCCCGCTTGTTCCAAACTTGTCACCCAAGTATTGGTAAAGCGCTTCACCCTTATCATTTGCCGCAGCATGTGCCGTCGCCAGCGATGCGGCTAACAATGCATTTGCGCCCAAACGTGCTTTATTATGCGTGCCGTCTAGCTCAATCATGGCGTTATCAAGACCTGTTTGATCTTCAGCATCCATACCAATAATAAGCTTGGCAATATCACCATTCACATTATCAACCGCTTTAAGAACACCTTTGCCCATAAAACGTGACTTATCTTCATCGCGTAATTCAATGGCTTCACGCGCACCTGTTGATGCACCTGATGGCACAATTGCTCGCCCTGTTGTGCCGTTTTCCAAAGTAACAACCGCTTCTACGGTTGGGTTTCCACGCGAATCTATTACTTCGCGTGCTTGTATATTTTTAATTTTAGACATTAAAATGTCTCCGCTATATTAATTTCTTTGTTTATGAGATGTGCTTAAAGCACACCCCCCTAGTTTTACATGATAGATCAATCTTTTTATCTAAAGCGTACTTTCCAAAAATGGCTCAGATTTCACCGTCTGGTCAATCTTCAATAAGATTTCTAACAACTCCCGCATTCTTCCCGTTGGCCACGAGTTTGGCCCATCGCTCAAAGCCTCATCAGGATTAGGATGTGATTCCATAAAAATCCCCGCAATGCCAGCCGCCATCGCCGCGCGTGCTAATACTGGCACATGTTGGCGTTCGCCACCTGAACAATTTCCCTGTCCACCAGGCTGCTGCACTGAATGAGTTGCATCAAAAACTATCGGACAATTAGATTCACGCATAGTTGCCAAACCACGCATATCAGACACCAACGTGTTATATCCAAAAGTATAACCACGCTCACAAATCATAATCTGTTCATTACCGACCGCTTTTGCTTTATCAGCTACAAGCTTCATATCCCAAGGCGCGGTGAACTGCCCTTTTTTAATATTGACGGGAAGCCCCTGCTTCGCAACATTTTGGATAAAATTAGTTTGACGACATAACAATGCAGGTGTTTGCAGCACATCCACTACCGATGCAACCTCATCCAGCGGCGTATCTTCATGCACATCTGTCACGACAGGTAAGCCTAAGTCATTTTTAATTTTCTCTAAAATACGCAAACCTTCTTCCATTCCTGGCCCACGGAAGCTATCATGCGATGAGCGATTCGCTTTATCAAATGATGCTTTGAAAATATAAGGAATCCCTAAATCATCCGTAATGGCTTTGAGTGTCTCAGAAATTTCCATGGTCAGTTTTTCAGACTCGACCACACACGGGCCCGAAAGTAAAAAGAACGGTTGATCTTGACCTGCTTCAAAATGACATAATTTCATTAATTCAATGCTTCTCTAAATAAGTTAATCTGGTTTTTTGTCACTAGCATTAGTAGCACGATGACAATCCAACGCCGCACTTATAAAGCCTGTAAAAAATGGATGCCCCGTTCGCGGATGCGAAGTGAATTCAGGATGCGATTGACAACCCATAAACCACGGATGATTAGGCAGCTCAACAATCTCAACAAGCGTCTTATCGTGCGATACGCCTGAAATCACCATGCCGTTATCTGTCAACACATCACGGTAATGATTGTTAAATTCATAACGATGACGATGGCGCTCGATAATTTCATCTTTGCCGTAGGTTTTATGTATCAACGTGCCTTTAGTTAAGTGCGCCTTTTGACCACCTAGACGCATCGTTCCACCCATATCAGAATCTTTACTGCGTTTTTCAAGCTCGCCCTTTTCGGTCATCCATTCAGTGATTAAGCCGATAACAGGATGCGGTGTTTCAAGGTTAAATTCCGTGCTGTTTGCATTCTCAAGCCCCGCACAATGACGTGCATATTCGATAACCGCCAGTTGCATTCCCAAACAAATCCCCATATACGGCACGTTATTCTCGCGCGCATATTGAATCGCCTGAATCTTACCTTCAACGCCACGCTCACCAAATCCACCAGGAACTAAAATAGCATCAGCACTTTTCAATACATCTATTCCATCTCGCTCAATCTTTTCAGAATCAATATATTCAATGCGAACTTTTGATTCGGTTTGAATGCCCGCATGACTAAGCGCTTCGTTTAGTGATTTATACGACTCGGTCAAATCAACATATTTACCCACCATCGCAACGGTCACTTCTGACTTAGGGAAAGCCATGCCATGTACCACTTTTTCCCAATCAGTAAGATCAGCTTCTGGGAGATCACCGAGCTTTAATTTCTCAGCAACAATTTGATCAAGGTTTTGAGAGTGCAACCACAGCGGTATTTTATAGATATTATCCATATCAATCGCTGGAATAACCGCCTCTTCTTTTACATTGGTAAACAAGGCAATTTTCTTACGCTCTTTATCAGGAATCGGGCGTTCACTACGACACAATAAAATATCAGGCTGAATACCAATAGAACGCAATTCTTTAACCGAATGCTGCGTTGGCTTGGTTTTAAGCTCGCCTGCCGCCGCAAGATAAGGCACCAAAGTCAGGTGCATAAATAGCGCATTACTATCCTCTTCCACACCCATTTGTCGTAGCGCTTCCATAAACGGCAATGATTCAATATCACCCACCGTTCCACCAACTTCTACCATCGCAACATCAAAGCCTTTTGCGCCTGCGCGCACACTGCGTTTAATCTCATCGGTGATATGCGGGATAACTTGCACGGTCGCGCCAAGGTAATCGCCTTCGCGTTCTTTGCGAATAACGCGGCTGTAAATTCTGCCTGTGGTGAAGTTATTAAGCTGAGTAGCGGTGAAGTTTACGAAGCGCTCGTAATGCCCTAAGTCCAAATCCGTTTCTGCCCCATCTTCGGTAACAAAAACCTCTCCATGCTGAAAAGGACTCATCGTGCCCGGATCAACATTGATGTACGGGTCAAGCTTCATCATGGTCACGCTCAAACCACGCGCTTCTAAAGTTGTACCCAAAGAAGCGGCAGCGATGCCCTTACCTAAAGAGGAAACCACACCACCGGTGATGAAAATATATCGTGTCATATTGCTGAATCCGCGTCCTGATATTAGAGGGTTTATCAGGGATTGTATCCTAGCATACCCCACCTAAATAAACAGACGTTAAGGACAACAATATTACATATTTATTAGTATATTTTCATATTAAAGCACACCCCCCACTTTTACATGATCAATGCACAAGCAAGCTCTAAATCACATAAGCAGAAATCGAAACATAGTGGCTCACGCTTCCGCCAATCACAAATAAATGCCAAATTCCGTGCGCGTGTTTCATTTTATCACTGAGCAAGAAAAAGATGATTCCAAAAGTGTACAAGCCTCCGCCAAGCGCTAGCCAAATAACGCCATTACTGGCAAGATTTTCGGCTAGAGGTTTTAGCGCGATAACAATTGCCCAGCCCATGACGATATAGATAATCAATTGGATAATTCTTTTATCTTCTTCTCCATCCCCTACATTTTTCTTTTTTGGCAAACTATCAAGCACTATCCCAATAATTGCCAGCCCCCAAACAGCACCCAAAATTGACCAACCCCAAGCGCCGCGTAGTGTAACCAACATATAAGGGGTGTAAGTTCCTGCGATAAGCAGGTAGATTGAGATGTGATCTACACGCTGTAAAAAGCGTTTGAACTGACCGCCATGCCCATGATAAAAAGTAGACGAAACGTAAAGTAATAACAGTGTAAATCCGTAAACACTCACGCTAACGATTTTCCATGCATCGCCTGTTTGTGTAGCAAGAACGATTAAATAGATTATTCCTGGCAAGGCAATAATAGCCCCTAGAAGGTGCGTTAGCGTGTTGAATTTCTCTCCATTTTGCATATCTTTTCCTTTGTAAAATGTGTGTTTAATATAGCCTATAGCACACCCCCCCACTTTTACATGATGATTAGCATAAACTCCAATAATCATGTTTCTAACATAAACTTTCAAACAGGCTGAATAGGAATAAACTTCTCAAACCCATCCAGCTTCAAACCCTCGCCCACCCAAGCATGTCCGTAAATAATTTCCCATGAGGCGGGATACAATCCATCTGCCGTTTTAAATTGCTCATAAGCTTGTTCAAAGGCTTTGAGTTTTTGCTTGCCCATTAAACCTTTACTGCTATTACTTTCTGTATTGCTTGCGCCGATTTGTTTTATATCTTTCATTAGTTGACCCACATTTGAATAGGTCATGGTTATTAATTCCATGTCCGTCACTGGGTTGATAAAACCTGCTTTTAATAATGCGTCGCCAATTTCATGCATATCTACAAATGCGTTGGTGTGGAGCGTTTCATCTACACTTGCCCAACTCTCTTTCATTTCTTTAAGCGTGTCGGGCCCAAAGGTGCTGAATAGTAATAAGCCATTGGGCGCTAACACGCTATGAAAACCTGCGAACATCTTATTAAGGTCATTGCTCCACTGAATCATCAGATTCGACACGACTAAATCAACGCTTTCAGGCTTTAATGGCATCGCTTCTGCATCAGCGCAAATGAGTTTTGGCTTTCGCAACCAGCCACCTAGCGCTTTGGTTTTGCGTGTCATATTTAATGCAATATCTAGCGCCAGCACTTGGGCTTTTGGGTAGCGTTTTAACAAGTCTTTGGTGATAAAGCCTGTGCCACAACCCGCATCTAGCACGACTTTTGGTTGATGTTTTATATAGTCGAGGCGCTCGCCCATGCGCTTGGCAATTTCAAGTTGCAAGAATGCTGCGGCATCATAATTGCTGGCGAGTTTTTCAAAATATTGGCGGGTGGCATTTTTATCGGGCATAGCTAAGAAAGCCCTCAATTAAGTCCCCTGATCTTAGTCCTGATGTTTTTACAAAAAACGGTTTCAATTTGCTACACTGTTTCACATTACGTTTTGGAAGCCACATCATGCCTGATTTTCTACCTCTTTTATTAATAATTATTGCTTATTTTATTGGCTCAGTTTCGGCCGCTATCATCAGTTGTAAATTGCTCAATGAAGTTGATCCGCGAACCGTCGGCTCTAAAAACCCTGGTGCGACCAATGTACTTCGTCATGCGGGCAAAAAAGCGGCGCTATTCACGTTAGCTGGCGATCTTTTAAAAGGTTTGATTCCTGTTGCTATCGGGCATGCTTTTGGTCTTGATTGGCAGTGGTTAGGCCTCATTGGTTTAGCCGCTTTCTTAGGGCATTTATATCCAGTCTACTACGGTTTTAAAGGCGGTAAGGGTGTTGCGACAGCGTTGGGTGTTTTCATCGGCTTGCAACCCATTGTTGGCATTGTCGTTGTTATCACATGGCTGGTTTCTGCTTTGGTTTTTAATGTTTCATCACTCTCTGCGCTGATCGCCACCTTACTTGCCCCGCTATACTTTTTTTGGGTGACGGACTCCCTGCCCCTCTTCATTATCTTGATCGTAATGACGGGTTTTATTTACTGGCGACACCGCAGCAATATCGTTGAAATCATCAATGGTACAGAAGATAAAATTTCTGATAAGAAGACGGATAGTGAGTAAAACAAAACATCATGTAAAAGTGGGGGGGTGTGACTTCTCTCTTAGACAAGCTCAGGATAAACTCACTTGTCTACGCTGTTAAAAGACCCTGTCACCACGCTCAAAGGTGTCGGTCCAAAAATGGCTGAAAACCTATCCAAGATTGGCATAGAAAAAGTCCAAGATTTACTCTTCCACTTACCTTTACGCTACCAAGACCGCACCCGCATTTATCCCATCGGCTCTACCCAACACGGACAAGAAGTAATGATACAAGGCGAGGTTGAACATTCCGAGATCGTTTACCGCCGCAGGCGCATGATGATCTGCACTATCTCCGACGACACTGGCAGTATCACGCTACGATTCTTTCACTTTAGCAATGCACAGCAACAAGCGCTATCGCGTGGTACACAAATCAGTTGTTTTGGCGAGGTACGCATTGGCACTAACACGCGCGAAATGGTGCATCCCGAGTATAAGATTTTAAAATCTAATAACGTGATTACACTCACCGATGCGCTCACACCCATTTATCCAACCACCAAGGGATTGCAGCAGCGTAGTTTACTACGTTTAGTGGGTGAGGCAATTGCAGCTATCCAAGATACAGAGGGATTAACCGACCTGATTCCTGATCAAATCAGCCAGCAATATCAACTCTCTAGTTTACAAGAAGCATTGCTTACTTTGCATCAACCTAGCTCTGATCTTTCGGTGGTTCAGCTTTTAGAACGCAGCCATCCTAGCCAACAACGGCTGATATTTGAAGAGCTACTCGCCCATCATTTAAGTTTACGAAAATTGCGCGAACAACAAAAACAAGCACCGGGTATTCCACTTAATTTTACTCATAATTATTTCAACAAGTTGATGAGTGCCTTACCGTTTAAACTCACCAACGCACAACAAAAAGTCATCCAAGAAATAGATGGCGACTTAAAACAGTCATGGCCGATGAGCCGATTAGTGCAAGGCGACGTTGGCTCAGGCAAAACTTTAGTCGCGGCGGCGGCGGCGCTTAGCGCGATTGAAGCAGGCTATCAAGTGGCATTAATGGCGCCTACCGAAATCCTCGCAGAGCAACACGTCAAAAGCTTTAGCGAATGGTTTGAGCCGCTCAAGCTCAAAGTTAGTTTGATAACAGGCAAGCTAAAAGTAGCTGCCAAGCGTGAGGTGCATGAAAACATTGCCTCAGGCGACAGCCATCTCGTCATCGGCACGCACGCCCTCTTCCAAAATGATGTTCATTTCCAAAAACTGGGACTCATCATTATCGACGAACAACACCGTTTTGGCGTACATCAGCGACTGGCATTGCGCGAAAAAGGCAAACAAGCAGACTTCTATCCTCACCAGCTCGTTATGACCGCCACACCCATCCCACGCACATTAGCGATGACGACTTATGCCGACATGGATTACTCTGTAATTGACGAGCTACCACCTGGGCGAACGCCTGTAAAAACCGTGGTGATCAGCAATACACGTCGCCCTGAAATTGTCGAGCGCATTAACAGCGTGTGCGAGGATGGTGCGCAGGTTTATTGGGTTTGTACGTTAATTGAAGAATCCGAAGCACTGCAATGCCAAAATGCAGAAGAGACGTGGGAGCTACTTAAAGAAGCACTGCCTGATCTAAATATTGGCTTGATTCATGGACGTATGAAATCGGATGAAAAAGAACAAATCATGGCAGAATTTAAAGTAGGAAATATCAATCTGTTAGTCGCTACCACCGTGATTGAAGTGGGTGTTGACGTCCCCAATGCCTCGCTAATGATTATCGAAAATGCCGAGCGTTTAGGCTTAGCTCAACTGCACCAGTTA
>CAYOHT010000025.1:0-15081 GCA_964403815.1 uncultured Cocleimonas sp. | reverse complement strand
TAGGTGATTTGTTCATGGGGGCTGTTTTCCCAGGCCTTCTCTTAGGAACGCTTTACATACTCTATATTTTAATAGCGTCATACTTGAAACCTTCGATAGCACCACTGCCAGAAAATCAAAAAGATTTAGAATGGAGTGTTGTCAGAGGAGTGCTAAAAAATGTAATACCTCCTTTGTTATTGATTTTTACAGTGCTAGGTTCTATTTTCGGTGGCATTGCAACGGCAACAGAGGCGAGTGGTATCGGTGCGCTAGGTGCAACCATATTAGCTGCTTATTATAAAAAGCTTAGCTTTAAAACACTTAAAGACGTTAGTCTTGATAGTTATAGAACGACAGCCTATATTTTTATGATTTTTATAGGAGCAACAATGTTTGCTCTTGTTTTACGTGAGTTAGGTGGTGACGAACTCATTGAAAAAGCATTGTTAAGTCTGCCGTTTGGGCCATATGGCGTTCTTATCGCAATATTGTTCATTGTGTTTCTATTAGGCTTTTTGTTAGACTGGATCGAAATCACACTCATTGCTTTACCGCTTCTTGCGCCTGTAATTATGGGTATGGATTTTGATGTTAATGGTTATGGTGTTATAGACGAGCCTAAAGTTGTTTGGTTTGTAATGCTTGTAGCAATTACACTTCAAACGTCATTTTTAACCCCGCCTGTAGGCTTTGCCTTGTTTTACTTAAAAGGTGTTTGCCCTCCAGAAATCAAGCTAACGGATATTTATAAAGGTGTAACCCCATTCATTATTTTGCAGTTAATAGGGCTAGCAATTGTAATTTATTTCCCTTTCTTAACAACATGGCTGCCAGCTTATGTTTATGGGAATTAATACGAGCGCTTCGTTTAAAAACAAAGAGAAATGAACTATGTCACGAATACAAGATGAGCGTGTCGTCAACCCTAAGCCAGAAATAATTCACGAATTACGTAAAATATTATCTGCCAGTAGTGTGCTTGATAAAGAGCAAGAAATGCGCCCCTATGAATGCGATGGTCTATCAGCATTTCAAGGGAGGCCTATGGTTGTTGTGTTACCCGAAACAATTGAGGAGGTGCAAGAGATTATGTCTCTTTGTCATAAAGAGTCGGTGCCTGTCGTTGCAAGAGGTGCAGGAACGGGGCTTTCTGGTGGAGCAACACCTATTCCTGATGGAGTACTATTATCACTTGCAAAGTTTAATAAAATCATTGAACTAGATACCGAAAATCTAACAGCGTTAGTTCAACCTGGGGTTAGAAATCTAGCAATAAGCCAAGCTGCCACACCTCATGGTATGTATTATGCTCCAGATCCATCATCACAAATTGCCTGTAGTATTGGTGGTAATGTCGCGGAAAACGCGGGGGGTGTGCATTGTTTAAAGTATGGATTAACGGTTCATAATATTATTAAACTAAAGTTAGTGAGTGTCGAAGGTGAGGTTTTTGAAGTTGGTTCTAATGCTCTTGATTCATCGGGTCTCGATTTGCTTGCACTTATGACTGGCTCTGAGGGTATGTTAGCCATTATTGTTGAAATAACCGTAAAACTTTTACCAAAACCTGAGAAATCTAAAGCATTACTTGCCGCTTTTGATGATGTAGAGCTTGCTGGTAACGCAGTTGCTGAAATCATTGCGGCAGGAATCACGCCCGCAGGGCTTGAGATGATGGATGATCTCGCTATTCGAGCAGCGGAAGATTTTGCGCATGCGGGTTATCCCGTGGGAGCTAAAGCAATACTCATTGGTGAAGTTGATGGTACGGCGGCCGAAGTAGACCAAGATATTGATGCAATGGAGGATATATTGCGAAAAGGTGGTGCTACTCAAATCAAATTGGCAAGAAATGAAGAAGAAAGACAGGCTTTTTGGAAAGGCAGGAAATCTGCATTCCCCGCTGTTGGACGAATATCGCCTGACTACTATTGTATGGATGGAACCATACCAAGGCGCGAATTATCCAATGTTTTAAAGAAAATGGATGATATGTCTAAGCATTACGATCTTCGTGTGGCTAATGTTTTTCATGCCGGTGATGGTAACCTTCACCCGTTAATATTATTTGATGCAAATACCGAAGGTGAGCTTGAACGCGCTGAGGATTTTGGCAGTGATATTTTGGAACTATGCGTAGAGGTTGGTGGAACGGTGAGCGGCGAACATGGCATTGGAATTGAGAAATTAAACCAAATGTGTTTTCAATTTAATAGCGCCGAGCTAACCCAAATGCACTCTATTAAAGCTGCGTTTGACCCTCAAGGGACTCTTAATCCCGGCAAGGCGGTGCCGACATTGCACCGTTGCGCTGAATTTGGTGCTATGCATGTGCATAAAGGTAACATGCCTTTTCCAGATTTGCCCCGATTTTAAAGTGTATGTAAGGTCAATATAATATTTAAAGGTATGTGTAATAAATGAATAACTCACAAAATACTATTCTAGCCACTGGTAATGATGCAACTATGAAAGAATTAGCATCTAACTTAGCCAGCCAAATAGTAGAAGCTTTTGAAAATAAAAAACCGCTATCCATTGAAGGTGGAGGAAGTAAAGGTTTTTACGGAAATCATATTCGAGGGCTAGAAACATCAACAATTAACATCAAACCTTATACTGGAGTAATGATATACGAGCCATCAGAGCTAGTTATTAGAGCGAGAGCAGGTACTCCTTTAAGTGAAATTGTAAAGCTGCTTGATGCTAATGGACAAAAGCTCCCTTTTGAACCTCCGTTCTTTTCTGAGTCTACGACTATCGGAGGAACAGTAGCCGCAGGCTTGTCGGGACCTGAAAGAGCCTATGCAAGTAGTGTGCGTGATGCAGTATTAGGAGTTAAAATCATTAACGGAAAAGGAGAGATATTAAATTTTGGCGGCGAGATGATGAAGAATGTGGCTGGCTACGATGTATCTCGCTTGATAGCAGGCTCACTTGGTATTTTGGGTGTGATTCTTGAGGTGTCTATAAAGGTGGTTCCAAAGCCACTTCATACTGAAACATTTATATTAAAACAAGATAGAATATCCGCACTTAACACGATGCGTGATTTATCAAAGCAATCAATACCCGTATCCGCAACCGCTTGGGTTGATGAACAGTTCTATGTTCGTGTAACGGGGAATAATCAAAAGGTTATAGAGGACGCACATAAACGTATTTCAGGAGAGCCGCTTATTCAAGCGAATGATTTTTGGGAGAGTGTGCGAGATCAGAGCCATGAATTTTTCAAAAATAAGCTGTCTTTATGGAGGCTGTCTACCCCTGCAAATTCTGAATTACCGTTTACTGATGAAGAACAGTTTATTGAGTGGGGTGGTGCGCTTCGGTGGATTAACTCAAATGTGGCTCCTAGTTCTATAAGAGAAGCGGCTCGTAATGCTGGCGGACATGCCACACTTTTTAGAAATAGGTACGAAGATAAAAGGGACATTCCAGCCTTTGAACCTTTAGATCCAGTTGTTATGAGACTTCATCAACAACTAAAAAAATCATTTGATCCTGCGGGGATATTAAACCCTGGCCGACTATTTAGAGAGTTGTAAGTTATGGAAACGAAAATTTTACAACATATCTTGGATACGGATGTAGGGAAGGAAGCAGATAGTATTTTGCGTTCCTGCGTTCATTGTGGGTTTTGTAATGCCACGTGCCCTACTTACCAAGAGCAGGGTGATGAATTAGATGGACCAAGAGGCAGAATCTATCAAATAAAACTAATGCTTGAAGGACAAGAGCCTAGCCGTGAAGTACAAAAACACTTAGATCGTTGTTTGTCTTGCTTAAACTGTACAACCACCTGTCCGTCAGGCGTTAAGTATAATCATTTAATAGATATTGGTAGAGAGTATGTTGAAGAGCATGTACCACGACCTATTCACGAAAAAGTTGTGCGCTGGTCTTTGAGAAAAGTATTACCCTATCCTAAGTTTTTTGCGCCTCTAATGAAAACAGGGCAACTTTTTCGCCCTATACTGCCCAATGTACTGAAAGATAAAGTCCCCTTAGCGGTTAAAGCAATAGTAACCAACAACGGCACTCACAAGCGCAAAATTATCTTGCCTAAAGGCTGTGTTCAATCGACCCTAACACCGAATACAGATACTGCTGCAACTCGCGTTTTTGATCGCCTGAATATTGAAACCATTGTTCCTACTTCAGGTGGTTGTTGTGGTGCTGTTAGTCTGCATTTATCTGCTCCTGACGAAGCTAAAGGTTTCATGAAAAGAAATATCGATAGTTGGTGGCCGTACATAGAATCTGGCGCTGAAGCTATTTTAGTAACCGCTAGTGGTTGTGGCTTGATGGTAAAAGACTACGGATATCATTTAAAAGACGACACTGTTTATGCTGAAAAAGCTAAAAAAGTATCAGAGCTCTGCAAAGATCTGTGTGAAATATTACGCATTGAAGATTTGCTAACACTCGGCACTAAAGCACCAAAGAAAATTGCATTTCACGCACCCTGTACACTTCAGCATGGACAGAAGCTTTTAGGCAAAACTGAAGCTTTGTTACAAGGGGCTGGGTTTGAGCTAACGCCAGTAAATGATTCTCATAGTTGTTGTGGATCAGCAGGAACGTATTCTGTTTTGCAACCCAAACTATCGGGTCAGTTACGTGCTAAGAAACTGGATAATTTACTAGAAAATAAACCGACGCTTATAGCGACTGCTAATGTTGGTTGTCAGACTCACCTTCAAAGTGCAACTGAGTTTCCTGTCATTCATTGGATTGAATTATTTGACCATGAGAAAGTATGGTAATCCGTTTATAGTGCCTTAACTTACCGTAGAGCTATTTCCACAATGTGAAAACCAATAATATTAATCGAAAAAGTATAATTTATATTAAAATCAGTGTCCTAGGGGGTAGTAAGTCCAAATTCTCTGTTTTTCACAATGTGATATTAAAACCGTATTGCAATAAATTAACATCTCGTCTATCGTTGAATATATGCAGATAAACCTATTGTATGGTTTTTAATTAGCATCACCTTTATATGATGTGATAACGACAATTTTGGAGTCCCAAATGTTTGATTTAAATCCAGTATTTATCCCAGGTCCAACTAATATCCCTGATCGATTGCGCAGGGCTATGAATGTTCAAACAAAGGATCACCGTGCTCCAGATTTTGTGGAAGTATTTTCTCCTGTACTTGAGGGGACTAAAAAAATATTTGGTACTTCAACAGGGACTGTAGTCACATTTCCCGCGAGCGGAACAGGTGGTTGGGAAGCTGGAATCACAAATACACTATCTCGCGGTGATAAAGTATTGATTGCGCGATACGGTATGTTTTCTCACCGTTGGATTGACCTTTGTCAGCGACATGGTTTAGATGTTCATGTGATTGAGTGTCCTTGGGGAAGTGGTGCACCTGCTGATAAATTTGCCGAAATACTTAATGACGATAAAAACCACGAGTTCAAGGCTGTGCTGGTTACTCACAATGAAACAGCAACGGGGGTGCGTAGTGATATAGGTGCGGTACGTAACGCAATGAATGAGTCAAAGCATCCTGCGTTACTCATGGTTGATTGTGTAAGCTCTTTAGCATCAATGCCATTTGAAATGGATAATTGGGGCGTTGATATTGCGGTATCAGGATCTCAAAAAGGTTTCATGCTAGCCACTGGATTGGCAATAGTAGGCGTTAGCGAAAAAGCCTTAGCGTGTATGGAGTCAGCGAAATTACCACGGACATTTTTTGATTTTAGTGACATGATAAATGCTAATGCTACAGGAGGATTTCCTTATACACCTCCTCTGCAATTGATTTATGGCATGAAAGAAAGCTTAGATATGTTGTTTGAAGAAGGTCTTGATAATGTGTATTCTAGGCATCATCGCTTAGCAGAAAGTGTGCGACAAGCTGTTTCGGCATGGGGCTTAACCTTATGTGCAGACTCCCCAGAGATTTATTCTGATACGGTCAGCGCGATTTATGTTCCTGGTGGATTTGATAGTAATCAGCTTACAGAGCATGCATTTAATACCTATGATGTTTCATTTGGCATAGGACTTGGTGAAATGAATGCCAAAGCATTTCGTATTGGTCACCTTGGCGCACTAACAGATGTGTTGGTTTTGTCTGGTTTGGCTACTATCGAAATGGCAATGGCTGACCTTAACTATCCTATTAAACTTGGGTCTGGAGTAGCTGCAGCCCAAGAGTATTTAAGAAGTACTGCTATAAACAATGTATAAGTGTCAATCACGCAAATAAGTAACACAGAAGATAATAAAATGATCATACCTACATACGACGACGTATTAAAAGCAAAAGAAAGAATAGACCCCTATATTCATAGAACACCTGTATTAACCTCTAGCTATTTAAATGAATTAACAGGTGCAGAGTTGTTCTTTAAATGTGAGAACTTTCAAAAAGCAGGTGTTTTTAAAGCACGTGGCGCATCTAATGCTGTATTTAGTTTGAGTGACGAATTAGCTGCTAAAGGTGTAGCAACGCATTCATCAGGTAATCATGCACTTTCAATTTCTTATGCGGCAGGTCGCCGTGGAATTGAAGCGACTGTAGTGATGCCACGAACTGCACCCCAAGCAAAGAAAGATGCCGTAATCGGTTATGGTGGAACGATTGTTGAATGTGAGCCTTCAACCTCTTCCAGAGAAGCTGTTTTTGCAGAAGTTGTTGCAGAGTCTGGTGCTGATTTCATTCACCCTTATAATGACCCTCGGGTGATTGCGGGGCAAGCGACGTGTTCGCTTGAGCTGTACGAACAAGTTGAAAACCTTAATGCGGTTATCGCTCCTATTGGTGGCGGTGGAATGATTTCTGGTACTTGTTTAACCTTGTCAAACATTGCCCCAGATGTTGAGATTTATGCAGCAGAGCCACTTAATGCCGATGATGCGGCACGTTCGTTAGCTGCGGGGTATATCATTGCGGATGACTCGCCAGATACTATTGCTGATGGTTTAAAAGTTCCACTTAAAGATTTAACATGGCACTTTGTTAGTAACCATGTTACGGAAATTTTAACGGCAACGGAAGACGAGATTGTTGATGCGATGAAGTTGATCTGGAAACGCATGAAAATCGTCATGGAACCAAGTTCTGCGGTTCCTTTGGCAACTATTTTAAAAAATCGTGATCTCTTTGCAGGTAAAAGAGTGGGCGTAATTATAACAGGTGGTAATGTCGATTTAGATATACTGCCTTGGCTAGATAAATAATATTAATCATATAATTTTTAGGAGTAACAATTATGAGTGCAGTACTTGATACAAAAGATTTTGAAGTGGGATTTAATATTCCGGCGAGCATAGGAATGGATGAAGCAGATATTCAAACCCCTTGTCTTGTATTAGATTTAGATGCCCTTGAAAAGAACATCCGTACAATGGGTGATTATGCTAAAAAAATGGGCGTTCGTCATCGTGTTCACGGAAAAATGCACAAATCGGTTGATGTTGCAAAATTACAAGAGAAGCTAGGTGATTCTTGTGGTGTTTGTTGTCAGAAGGTTTCAGAAGCAGAAGTTTTTGCACGTGGTGGTATTAAAGATGTACTGGTTTCAAACCAAGTAACAGTAGCCGCTAAAATTGACCGTTTGGCAAGAATGCCAAAACTAGGCGCGCGCACCATTTGTTGTGTTGATGACTTGGGTAATGTTGCTGATTTATCAGCTGCTGCAACAAAGCATGGTACACAAATTGAGTGTTTGGTTGAAATTGATTGTGGTGCAGGTCGTTGTGGTGTTTCTTCGGGGCAACCGGTTGTTGATCTTGCTAAAGCAATTGATGAAGCCGATGGTTTGAAGTTTTCGGGTATTCAAGCTTATCAAGGTGCTATGCAGCATATTGAAGGGTATGAAGATCGTAAAGCGGCAACAAACATTGCTATAGAAATGGTGCGCGAAACTGTAGACATGCTAAACGCAGAAGGTCTAGAGTGTGACATTATTGGCGGTGGCGGTACTGGGTCTTATTACTTTGAAGGTAGTTCAGGGGTTTTTAATGAGTTACAGTGTGGTTCTTATGCATTCATGGATGCTGATTATCAAACCATTCGTGATGAAGACGGCGATAAAATATCAGAATTTGAGAACTCTCTTTTCATCTTAACAACGGTTATGAGTCACGCAAAAGCGGATAAAGCTATTGTCGATGCTGGTTTAAAAGCACAATCTGTTGATAGTGGTCTACCTTATGTATTCGGTCGAAATGATGATGTTGAGTATATTAAATGTTCTGATGAACATGGTGTTGTTGCTGATCCTCAAGGTGTTTTAAAGATTAACGATACGTTAAAGCTTGTGCCTGGTCATTGTGACCCTACCTGTAATGTTCATGATTGGTATGTAGGTGTACGCAACGGTAAAGTTGAATCACTATGGCCTGTATCTGCGCGTGGTAAAGCATACTAAAAAAAATATAGCGATGGCTTAGGTCATCGCTTTAAAAGGAATAATTCTATGAGTACTACAAATCAAAAATCGCCTGAAGATCCGGGTATTCTGATCGTATCAGAAGCAGATTGTCAGGAAGTTATCAGCAGAAACGATGCCTTCTTAGCCGTTGAAAGTGTGTTCGGGTCAATGGCAAAAGGTGATGCTTATAACTTCCCTGTGATTCGTGAAGCAATCGGTCATGAAGATGCATTGTATGGCTTTAAATCAGGCTTTGATAAGGCAGGGATGTCACTGGGCGTAAAGTCAGGTGGTTATTGGCCACATAATGCTGACAAAGGACATATCAATCATCAGTCATCCATTCTGTTATTTGACCCTGATACAGGCAAGCTTAAAGCTTTAGTCGGTGGAAACTATTTGACCGCTGTTAGAACAGCTGCCTCGTCATCCGTATCTATTGCTCACTTGGCTCGTAAAGATTCTAAAGTCATAGGCATGGTCGGTGCAGGTCATCAAGCAACCTTTCAATTAAGAGCTGCTTTAGAACAACGTGACTTTGATAAAATCATTGCGTGGAATCCTCACCCTGAAATGTTAATTAACATTGAAAAAATTGCCAACGAGGAAAACATCCCCTTTGAAGCAGTTGATCCAGAACAATTGGGTGCAGAAGCTGACGTTATTATTACAATAACATCAGCATTTGAAGCGTTGCTTATGAAAGACTGGATTAAACCCGGTACTCATATTGCTTGCATGGGTACAGATACCAAAGGTAAACAGGAGGTTGATGCTGAACTTATAGCAACGGCAACCGTTTTTACTGATGAACTTGCTCAATCAATTACGATTGGTGAAGCACAGCATGCGATTGCATCAAAGCTTATAATGGAGAGTGACATAAACTCCATAGGTGATGTGATTAATGGCACACACGCAGGGCGTACTTCAGATGGTGAGATTACACTATTTGACGGAACAGGTGTTGGCCTTCAAGATTTAGCCGTAGCATCTGTGGCAGCTGAATTGGTAGGCAGCAAAAGTACCGCTCAACGTATATTCTTATAAATTGAGAAATCTATTGCTAAGAGTTCAATGGGTTCATTAGCGTTACAAATCCATTGAACTTGTTTAATCCACGCTAATTAATAAAAAATATTATGAAAATTGTTACCTTTACTACACCGCTCTTTGAAAAATCAAAGTATGGTGTAGTAACTCAAAGTCATATTACACTGCCAAGTTTATCTTTTTTTGAAACGTATCGTACTTTGCGTGATGTCATTGAAAAAGGGGCTCTTAGTGATCTAGAAACAGAAACAAAAAATAGCGAGAGCATTGTTAACCTTGCTGATGCTACGTTATTGCCTCCTATTCCCAATGCACGCCGTGTTATTTGCGCAGGCATGAACTACCCTAAAATATATCCTGTAAAAGGCGCAGTAACACCGCCTAAAAATTTACTACTTTTTGCAAAATTAGAAGGAACCTTAGTGGGGCATAATACGCCGTTAGAGCTACCAATGGGAAAAGCTGCAGATACTTTTGATTACGAAGGAGAAATCGTTTTAATTATTGGTAAAGCAGGGCGTAATATTAAAAAAGAAGACGTTTCTGACCATATCGAAGGATATACAGTCATGAATGATGGGTCAGTAAGAGATTGGCAGGTACAAAGCCTCCATGCTGGAAAAAACTTTGCTAATTCTGGTTCATGTGGTCCATGGATGGTAACAAAAGATGAAATTGATGATAGTGATGAATTACATATCAAAACATGGCTGAATGGCAAATTGATGCAATCAGCAAAAGCTAAGGATATGCTAACGCCTATTGATGAACTCGTTAGCTATATATCCCATACCATCGACTTAAAACCAGGTGATTTAATAGCAACAGGTTCACCTGATGGATCTGGGGGGAGTTTGACGCCTCCACGATTCCTTGTCATAGGGGATGAGATAGAAATAGAAGTATCCAGTATTGGAACGTTAAAAAACACCGTGGGTTCAATTTTTTCGTAGCCTACCAAGCAATAAATAAACTACTAATAAACCTATAATATAGAAGAGAGAGATAATATGATTGAGAGAATCAATACAAACGAGCGTTTAAGCGCGATAGTGAAACATCAAGGGACTGTTTACCTAGCTGGTCAATTAACCGATGATGACTCAAAAGATTTAACATACCAGACTAACAGCATGCTCGATAAAGTAGACAAGCTATTGAAAGAAGCAGGAAGCAACCGTTCTTCTATCTTATCAGCAATCATCTACTTAAAAAACATGGATGATTATGCCGCTTTTAATTTGATTTGGAATAGCTGGTTACCTGAGGGTACAGCACCAACAAGAACCTGTGTGAGAGCAGATATGGCGCGTGAGAATATATTAGTAGAAGTCTCAGTTATTGCTGCTGAAGTTTAGTTATAGGTTTGATTAGGTTGATGCCGCGTCATTACGCTTGTAGCCTTGCTCTGTCAAAAGCGTCAAGTTTTTCCCATTTTAGTGATGTCATATTTACCTCGGCAAGTGATTAGAGTATCTCTATCATGTGTGTAAATCTATCAACCTTGAACACTACTTTAGGGGTGTTTTTCCTGAGTCATTACTTTTGGGATAGACTCAACATCCCAGTTTTCAACCGCCCATTGCCACAAGTCACTCAGCGATAAAAATTCACTTGCTTGCGGCGGTTCTTGTCCTAAGAATTCTAAGGCAGAAATCAGCATTTCACGTTTTTGATCAAGCGATATTTCAGGAGAAAGGTTTTGTTTGCTGAGTTTTTTGCCAATATCATCAACCGCAACAGGAAAGTGTAAATAGTCCGGCTGTGAATAGCCTAACAAGCTTTGCAAATAAATTTGACGTGGCGTGTTATCAAATAGATCAGCGCCACGTACGATTTCTGTAATATCTTGCAAGGCATCATCGACCACCACCGCAAGTTGGTACGCCCACAAACCATCCGTGCGCTTTAAAATAAAATCACCAACAGCTTGGTTTATGTTTTGACAGAATTCATATTCTTCTGATAAACATGCTGTAAAAGTGGGGGGGTGTGCTTCTTTATTAAAATCTATTTGGCATTTGTCGATAAAACAAACAGGTTTAAGATCCGTTAATACACGAATGCTGTGATTCTGCGCCTCTTGATTTGTCATTCTCTTTCGACAAAAGCCAGGATAAATATAAGAATAGTTTCCTGTTGATGCCATGAGCGATTTACGCGTACAGCTACAAGGATAAATAAGATCGCCGAGTGTATCGAGTGCTGCTTGGTAATACTTGGAACGCTGGCTTTGATAGGTGATTTCACCATCCCATTTAAATCCATAAGATTCTAATGCGTTGATGATGGATAGTGTTGCGCCTTTTTGCTCACGTTGCGTATCGACATCCTCGATGCGTAGTAGCCATTGTCCGTTGTTTTGTTTGGCGCAAAGGTAACTGGCAGTTGCGGCAATTAAAGACCCAAAATGAAGCGGGCCTGTGGGGGAGGGGGCGAATCGCCCTATATAGCTTGATCTGGAGTTTGCAGAAGCTAAAAGGGAGTTATCAGTATTCATTCTGATAACTCCCTTTGTAGATTGTAACGATTGTTCTAATTGAAGCTAACTAAAGGCTAAGCGATTTGCTTCTCTTTAATCTCTTGTGTGGTTTTACAATCAATACACATTTCAGCCGTAGGGCGAACCTCTAGGCGCTGTAAACCAATTTCAATGCCACAAGCATCACAAAACCCATAATCATCCGCATCAACACGTGCGATAGTTTTGTCAATTTTGCGAACCAATTTACGCTCTCTGTCGCGTGCGCGAAGCTCAAGTGTAAACTCTTCTTCTTGTGTAGCGCGATCAGCAGGGTCTGAGAAGCTGCTTGCCTCTTCTTGCATGTGATCGACCGTGCGGTCAGCCTCTTCTAATAAAGATTTTTTCCATGCGAGTAGAATGCCTTTAAAATGAGCGAGTTGATCCTCGTTCATGTACTCCTCATTCTTTTTTGCCTTGTATGGCTCAATGCCATCAACGGGTAGTGCTGATTTACGAGTGATTGAAGTTTTAGCCGTAGTCATTTGTATCTCCTGGTTCGATTAGCCCAATGAGAAACCTCTTATTTGAGATTTCTTAAACCATATATGTTTTGACTTTATCGTTAAATTTTACGCGCGCATTATACCTGAAAAGCTACCTTTGGTAAAATAAATGATTAATCCTTTTTATAGTAATATTTTACACCCATTAGTTATGTTGCTTTAGCGACGTTTGAGTGCTTTTATTTCGTGTAAGTTCCATTCATAATGAGAATAACTCATTAATATGTAACGCTTTAAAATCAGATGATTGAATCTATAGAAAACCACAAACAGTACCATCAAAAGATCCAAAAACTCATTAAGTGGGCGCATGCCTACTATGTGGAGGATGATCCAACCGCCACGGATGAAGAGTACGATAAGCTTTATCATCAAGTTTTGGATTATGAAGAGCAACACCCTGATGAGATAGCCGCAGACTCACCTACAAAACGTGTAGGGGGCGTCATACGTGGTGAGTTTAGCAAAGCGGAACATATACTACGTATGTGGAGCATGGAAGATGTATTCACCATTGACGAGGTTGGTGAGTGGATAGCGCGTGTCGAGAAAACGGAAGACAACCCTAGTTATGTGTGCGAGCCAAAGTTCGATGGTGCGAGCATGAATTTACTGTATGAAAATGGCGAATTAGTGCGTGCAATTACACGGGGTGATGGCGTGATTGGAGAAGAGGTGACAGATAATGTACGCACCATTCGTTCAGTGCCATTGAGTATCGACTATCAAAAGCAAATAGAAATTCGCGGCGAAGTAGTGATTCGAAAAGATGATTTTGAACAGATTAATATTGATCGTCTTAAAAGTGAAGAAGCGCCATTCGCTAACCCACGTAACGCCGCAGCGGGTAGTTTGCGTCAGTTAGATTCGTCGGTTTCTGCAAAACGTAAATTGGTGTTCTATCCGTGGGGACTAGGGCAAAACACGCTGGTACACGAAACGCTTTCTTCCAAGATGGATTATATTCACGATCTAGGTTTTTTAAGTCCACCCTATAAGCAAGCTTGCGATAGTTTGGATGCAGTTGAAGCGTTCTACAACAAGCTTATTAGCCTACGCGATAATATCCCTATGATGATGGACGGTATGGTGGTCAAAGTGGATGAAATCGACAAGCAAGAAGATTTAGGCTACACCGTTAAATTTCCTAAGTGGATGTGTGCATTTAAATTCCCTGCGATTGAAAAAGTCACAAAAATCAACGAAATCACATTGCAAGTAGGGCGCACAGGTGCGATTACACCTGTGGCAGAAGTTGAGCCTGTCAATATAGAAGGTGCAATGGTTGCGCGCGCTACGCTGCATAATTTTGATGAAATTGAACGCAAAGATATTCGTATCGGCGATAGCGTGATTATTATTCGCAGTGGCGATGTTATCCCCAAAATCACCAAAGTATTGACCGACAGACGAAGCGGGGATGAGCAAGTCATTACACGCCCAACGGTCTGCCCAACTTGTGAAAGCGAGTTGTTAAATGAAGACACGCTGATCAAATGCCAAAACTTAGATTGCCCGGACCGTGTGGTTAATTCTATTATTCATTTTGCTAAAAAAGGGAATATGAATATTGATGGATTAGGCAATAAAATTGTCGAGCTGTTTGTTAAAAATAACATTATTAAAAACATACTCGATCTTTATTATATAAAAAGTGAAGACTTAGAAAACCTTGAAGGTTTTAAAGAAAAGCGTATCGCAAAACTAATCAACGCAATCAAAAATAGCCAAGGTACACCGCTATCAAAAGTCATTAGCGCATTGGGTATAGAACATATCGGTGAAGTGGCAGGAAAAGCATTGGCGTTAGAGTTCGGCTTTAATGTAGTGACAGCTGAATACGATGAAATAGTCGCGATTGATGGCATCGGTGAAGAAATGGCAAATTCATTGTTGGAATTTATGCGCGTGAATGATACGTTTGTCCTCAGATTATTTGAAGTTATCAAACCCACCGTAGAAGAAAAGGTTGAAGTAGAAGAGAATGCCTTTAAAGATAAAACGGTGGTTCTCACAGGTAGTTTAAGCCAAAGCCGTAGCCATTATAAATCAATATTAGAGAATTTAGGCGCGAAGGTGAGTGGCTCAGTGTCAAAGAAAACGGACTACGTTATCTATGGCGAAAAAGCAGGCAGTAAACTCAAGAAAGCACAAGATTTAGAAATAGAAACACTCACAGAAGAAGAGTTGCTCCTTTTATTAGAAAAAGAGTAATAAAACCGCTACAGATGCTTGACAGTTATCAGCGTGACACTTAATATACGCGCCTCGTTGAGAAGGCTCTGATGGCATGAGTTTTTGTTGATACGAAGCGGGAATAGCTCAGTGGTAGAGCATAACCTTGCCAAGGTTGGGGTCGGGAGTTCGAGTCTCCTTTCCCGCTCCATATTCAAAAAGCCGATCATTATTGATCGGCTTTTTTGTGCGCGTTTTTGATGTGAATAAAACTCAATATTTATGAGTTCCTTTAGTTACTTCTATTCCTACCATTTATCAGAGGCGAGTAGTTTGAAAAGAAGATATTGATTATATTTTCTCTCGGCTGGGTGGCAGAGAGAATATGCAACGACCTGCAACGTCGAATACCTTGGTTCAAATCCAGGCCCAGCCTCCA
>CAYOHT010000024.1:5579-15200 GCA_964403815.1 uncultured Cocleimonas sp. | reverse complement strand
TATTTCCTTGATAAATCAAGGGTATACGCGAGCGTAGCCATGGTGGAATTCCAGCCTCGCTTAACAAGTTTTTAAGGCTGATTGTTACGCCTCGTTTGGCGTGTAACAATGTCTCACCACCTTGGCGAAAACGCACAGTGAGCGGTTCTGTGTTTTTTCCCAAATCCAATGCCGCTAGCGTTAATGTTAGCGCTGGAATTTCTAGTGGTTTTTGAGGATCACCCCAGCTAATTACTTGAGTGGTATCGTGCTCTAATAAAGGAAGCATAATATATAAACGCCCTTGATAGCGCCTAATCTCAGCGCCATGCCATGCTAGTAGCGGCTGGGCATCGTCACTGGCATCAATCACATCTGTGAATATATGTTTAAGTTTTTTTTCAGACGGTGCTTTAAAGCCATTAGATTGTATCCAATAACGTAGCAATAGTTTTTGTCGTAATCCTGAAAGTTTCTGTAATTCCCTAATTAGCAAAGTATTATTATTCTGGTTATTTTCTGTTACCAACAATAAATCTTGCCCTGCAATATCATCGAGAATATGTTTCGTCTCTGCTTGAATTGAGGCAGAACGACTAATGGTTTTATCAATGCTGGGCCAGCGACCTCTAAGTTTTGGGATAATTTCATTGCGTAAAAAGTTACGATCAAATGTGCTGTCTTGATTACTTGGGTCTTCGATAAAAGTTAGCTGGTGAATTTTCGCATAAGCCTCTAATGATTCACGTGTTTCATTCAGTAGTGGTCTTGCATGATGAGCAATCCCAAATACAGATAGTCGAGGCATTGCTGCCAAGCCTTGCACCCCTGCCCCTCTAAACAACTGCAGTAAAAGCGTTTCTGCTTGGTCATTTTGGTGGTGCGCGGTCAATAATACTTCATCCGCTTGCACAGATTTTTTAAATGCAGTATATCTGACCGTACGAGCTAGCTCTTCTACGCTCTCGCCTTTTTCTATGGATAAATTTAGATATTCAACTTGAAGAGGAATATTTAGCGCATCACAAACCTGCTGACAATGATCAACCCAATGATCTGCTTCTTTTTGTAAACCATGATGAACATGTATCGCTCTTACAGAATAATCTGTTAGCTGTGACGCTAAATGCAATAAGACATGGGAGTCCAAACCACCACTGTAGGCAATTAGGATTTTTTTTGAGGGTAAAAAAAGTTGAAGCTTTTTTAAGAAATTATGAGTTAAACTTTCCAAAACCCATCAAACGCTGATAGCGCTTTTCTAATAATTGATCTGTGTTTAAAGCGCGTAGCTCTCTTAAACTGCTTTCCAAAGCTTCTCGAATACTGACTGCCACACCATCAAAATCACGGTGCGCACCACCTAGAGGCTCAGAGATAATACGATCTATCAAGCCTAGTTTACTTAATTTATCTGCGGTTATTCCCAATGCATCCGCAGCATCTGAAGCTTTGGCTGCATCTTTCCACAAAATAGAAGCGCAGCCTTCTGGTGAGATTACAGAATACGTGCTGTATTGAAGCATCAATACACGATCAGCAACCGCTATGGCTAATGCGCCACCCGAGCCGCCTTCGCCTGTAATCGTCGCTATGATTGGCGTACGCAGCT
The DNA here is from genome assembly GCA_964403815.1 of uncultured Cocleimonas sp. Classification (GTDB taxonomy): domain Bacteria; phylum Pseudomonadota; class Gammaproteobacteria; order Thiotrichales; family Thiotrichaceae; genus Cocleimonas. Next base: position 13,609 of record CAYOHT010000024.1, on the reverse strand, counting down.
TTGACATTTCGTATAAGTTGCGTGCAATCGCCTCGCTTTGCCCACGTTCTTCTGCACCAATACCTGGATATGCACCCGGCGTATCAACAAAAGTTAAAATAGGCATGTGAAATTTTTCGGCAAGCTTCATTAAACGTAATGCTTTGCGATAGCCTTCTGGACGCGGCATACCAAAATTACGCTTGATATTTTCTTTGGTATCGCGCCCTTTTTGGTGACCAATCACCATAATAGGGTTGCCATCGAAACGTGCGATTCCACCAATTATTGCTTTATCGTCACCATAAGCTCTATCACCATGTAACTGCTGAAAGTCCGTACAAATACGGTCTATAATGTCAAAACTATAAGGTCGTTGAGGATGACGAGCTAGTTGACCAACTTGCTTAGCCGTCAATTTAGAGAAAATTGACTTTGTAAGTGATTCCACTTTTCCTTCGAGACGTGCAACCTCATCACCCAAATTAATATCTGAGCTACTGACATAACGCAATTCATCAATTTTTGCTTCTAGTTCAGCAATGGGCTGTTCAAAGTCTAAAAAATTAGGGTTCATAGTTTTACCAATGGCGCATCAAAAGTTTATTACTTATATACAAACACGTAGAGTTTAGCTAATTATTATGATTCTTGGTTGGCTATATCTTCATGTACTTTTTTCATATCTATATCTTTCACCTTGGTAATCACATCTTCTAATTGTGATGCATTCAACATACCAGGCTGAGAAAAAAGAACAACTTGCTCACGAAAAATCATCAATGTAGGAATTGATCTTATTTGAAAATGCGCACCTAATTCTTGTTCTGCTTCGGTATCTATCTTTCCAAAGACGATATCTTTATTTTCTTTATATTTTTCTGAAACATCTTCATAAATCGGAGAAAATGATTTACAAGGACCACACCATTCTGCCCAAAAATCTACAACGACAATATCATTCTTCTCAATTGTCTCTTCAAAGTTCTTTGCTGTAATATCTATTGTTGCCATGCAACTTCTCCAGTTTATATAATAATCAAATATACGCTTAGCTTCATATGAAACTCACGATACAACTTTAATACAGAGTACACCCCCCTACTTTTACATGATGTTATTCTTTTATAAATCATCATGTAAAAGTAGGGGGGTGTACTTTAAATATATTCAAGGAATATAAGTGTAACGGTGTCTAATATCAAGTACATAGCAAATAATAAGGATGACTAACTTCCCCAAGCGGGTATTAATTTTTGAGGAATACCCAAATGATCCATAATACGCGCGACCATAAAATCGACAATATCATCGATTGATTTAGGTTGATGATAAAAGCCAGGATTAGCCGGCATAATGACGACATCCATACGCGATAGTTTTAACATGTTTTCTAAATGAATATCAGAAAGCGGCGTTTCTCTTACCACTAAAATCAATTTTTTTCGTTCTTTGATTGCCACATCTGCTGCGCGCTCTATCAATGTTTTACTCGCACCCACGGCGATTGAAGACAGAGTACCTGTGGTACAAGGACAAACTACCGTTGCATCTGATACTCCGCTACCGCTGGCAATAGGAGCCATCCATTGTTCACGCTCATAGACTTTAATTTGTTCTTTTTTTGCTGAATAAAGTTTAGTAAAAAAGGTCTCTATTTCGCTGGCGCGCGAAGGAATAGTGAGATCCGTTTCTGTATTAATAACAATTTGCGCAGGACGAGAAATCAATAATGAAATAGAAACTTCAGCTTTTACCAACTCTTCCAATAGTCGTAAACCATATTGTGCGCCTGATGCTCCTGTCATAATTAATGTAACGGTTTTTTGCTTCATTACACACTTCCCTCTTCTAAAGTAGTGAGAAGCTTTTCATGTATACCGCCAAAGCCACCGTTACTCATCACCAATAAATGATCACCGCTATTTGCACTTTTTACAGCGACAGAAACTAATTCATCAATATCATTATGCAGGCTTGCCTTATCTCCCAACGTAGTTAAAACATCATCCATATCCCAGTCTAAACCTTCGGGTTGAAAAAGCATAACTTGATCAGCCGTTTGCAAGGATGCTGATAGTGACTCTTTGTGTATGCCGAGCCTCATGGTATTTGAGCGTGGCTCTAAAATTGCTATTATTTTACTTTCTTTAACATTAGCACGAAGCCCTTCCAGCGTAGTTTCTATTGCGGTCGGGTGATGCGCAAAGTCATCATAGACACGAATGTTATTGACTTCACCGCGTAGCTCCATACGACGTTTAATGCCTTTAAATTCAGCGAGTCCATTTATAGAGTGCTCCGCAGGTACGCCAGCATGACGCGCCGCAGCAATCGCAGCCAAGGCGTTACTAACATTATGTTTGCCTAGTAAATCCCAACTTACAACGCCTTGACGCTCACCCTCAAAGAAAACTTCAAACACACTACCATCCGCTTTTAAATATTTTGCAGCCCAGCCAGATGGATTCTGGCTTTTAGCGTTTTCTGATGAGAACTCTTCTATCGGTGTCCAACAACCTCTATCAATAACATCTTGAATATTACTTTCTTCAGCATTTGTGACAACTAAACCTTCGCTAGGCACCATTCGCATCAAATGATGAAATTGTGTTTTGATGGCATCAAGATTAGGGAAAATATCTGCATGGTCATATTCAAGATTATTAATAACCAAGGTTCGCGGATGATAGTGTACGAACTTGGAACGCTTATCAAAAAAGGCCGTGTCGTATTCATCGGCTTCAACCACAAAGAATGGAGAGTCTCCCAAGCGCGCAGAAACGCCAAAGTTTTCAGGCACACCGCCAATTAAAAACCCAGGACTCATACCTGCATATTCGAGTATCCAAGCCAACATACTCGCCGTAGTGGTTTTGCCATGTGTACCTGAAACCGCCAACACCCAACGACCTTTTAGAATATTTTCATAGAGCCATTGTGGACCAGAGTTGTATGATACGTTTTTATTAAGAACATGCTCAACAATATCCATGCCGCGCGTCATAACATTACCGACGATGACCTGCCCTTCTTCTGTTAAGCCTTTAATATGCTCAGGTGAAAAACCTTGCAGGACATCAATATCTTGGGACTCTAGCAATGTACTCATCGGAGGGTAAACATTAACATCCGAACCGCTAACATCAATATTTGCCTCTTTCGCTAAGAGCGCAACCCCACCCATAAATGTGCCACAAATACCAAGAATATGTATTTTAGATTGAACCTGCTGACAAGCCCCATTTTTACTCATCATCTAAAGACTCTAATTCATCAATCAGATCAGACTGTTCTTCCTCATCCACTTTTCCATCACGAATTAAACTAGCGCGACGCTGTAACCATAAGTCACGCAGAGCACTGTATTTATCATCTGAGATATCTTTGAATGCTTCTTCATTAGCGAAAATATCGGCACGCTGATCAAGCTTTTTTAAAGCAAAAAAAGCAAGGCTTTCATCATGATAATGTGTTGGGTTGGTTAAATTATCCACCGTTAACTTAGCTGTCGCATCTCTTACAGTAGAGGGGCCTAAAAATGGCAACATAACATAGGGGCCTGACTTTACCCCCCAATGAGCCAAAGTCTGCCCAAAATCCTCATCATGTTTTTCCATTCCTAAAGCACTAGCCACATCAACTAACCCACCTAGACCAATGGTTGAATTAAACAATACTCTTTCAGTATCAATAAGTGCCGGGCCTGGCTTGAACTGTAATAAGTTATTAATAGCATTACTCACATCCCCTAAGTTTGAGAAGAAGTTACTTACGCCTGTGTCAACAATCTCTGGCGTAACCGTTTTATATGCTGTTGCTACAGGCTTAACAAGGTATTTATCCAGCCCTGCATTAAACTTGTAAACACGACGGTTAGTACCTTCAAAACTATCAACAGTTGATGTTATAGCATTATCATCGAATTTAGATGCGGAGTTTAGGGATGTAGATTGACTGCAGGCAGCCAAAAGGAAGGCGAGCGCCAGAAACGAAGCTCCCTTTTTTATTACTGTATTAAATGGACTCATTATTTCTTTTCCTTAAGAAATACTTTACGGTAGTTTATTATAATTATCCTAAGATGAAATTGCTCAATATTTCTATAAAAAACACAAACGATCACAAATTAGTAATAGCCTTTTTTACGACTTGGTGCTGCCTAATAACAGCGCCTAACGGCCCTGGACGATCAATGTGATATCCCTGACCATAATCAACACCCATAGCATCCAGAATATCTTTAATTTCTTTATTCTCAACATATTCTGCAATAATTTTTAAGTCCATCGTATGACCAATCTGAGTAATGGACTCCACCATGCCACGAGACACATTATCAGTGGCAATATTCTTTACAAAACTACCATCTATTTTAAGGTAGTCTACATCCAGAGACCTCAAGTAGCCGAACGAGCTTACACCCGTTCCGAAATCATCTAGTGAAAAACTACTTCCAAGGGCTTTCAGCCTAGATATAAACTTGTTAACCAAACTTATATCATCAACGGCCACTTGCTCTGTAATCTCAAAACAAAGTATCTCAGGGTTAACCTCTGATGATTTAATTTCACTTAAGACAAAATCAAGGAAAACAGCATCATTCAAACTTTGACCTGATAAGTTAATGGCAAATACAGGCATTGGCTTTTGCTTTGAAATTGTACTTAACTTTTTAAATACATTTTGAATAACCCAACGATCTAATGCGGGCATCATCGAATAATACTCTGCCGCAGAAATAAACTCATCGGGTGATATAGGCTTTCCTTCCTCATCATTGAGTCGAATTAATAATTCATAATGAGAAAAAGGTTTACGATATTCTTTGGGTTCAAGTCGATGTATCGGCTGTGCATACATGACGAAACGATTCTCTTGAATAGCTTTCTTTAAGATTAATACCCATTCAAAATTACCTTCGAGTTTCTGAATTTCTTTATCATCTGATCGGTATGCAAATAAACGGTTACCTCCTCGCTTACTCGCAAGGTTACAAGCTCTGTTTGCTTCAGAAAGTACACGCGCAGAAGATGTTGACTCATTACTAAGAACAACAAAACCTGCACTCAAAGAAACAGGATACTCCCGCCCTCTCGACATAAACGTATGGTCTATAACCTGCTTTAACGTTGATTCAATTGCTTTGACACCAGATACTACTTTTCTTTCACGGAAAACAACACAAAACTCATTACCTCCAACTCTAGCAACACTATCTATAGTTTCTTTAATGTTTTCTTTAAGTATTTTCACGATACTTTTTATTAAACCTTCACTACTTGAATGCCCTATACTGTCGTTGATTTCCTGAAATTGATCAATCGAAAAGTAAGCAAGTACATGTATGGAGTCATGCTTATGCGTACTTTCTATTAATTGTTTTACTTCATTTTCAAAAGACTTCCTATTTAATACTCCCGTCAAGCTATCGTAGGCATCAAGCATTGAAAGCCTTGATTCTAAAGCCTTTTGTTCTGAAATATTCCTCAATACCAGTAAAGAATAAAATTCAGAACCTTCCTTATTTTCTTGTAACATCGGTGCTAGTTTCAACTGAACTGGGAAGTTTTGATTACTAGGTGTTTGTAATAAATACTCTTGAGCTTTAACTTCCGTTGAACTTGTTAGCTCATTATTTATAACTTCATGTAGTGTTCTGTTCGTCTTAATATTCTTTAGGTTTATAATATTTCTATAGTCTTTTCCCATCACACTTCTGAGCTTACAGCCCAACATTTTTTCTGCCGCTGGGTTTAAGTAGATAATTTGATACTGAGAATTAAGTATTAAAATAACTTCTGGCAATAGTTTATATGCGCCTTCATGACAACTTGGTTCAGACAACCCTTGCTTAGATACTTTTTGATATGAAGTAGGTTGGGCTTTTTTCTTCCAAAAATACATAATAACCATCAGTAAGACAGCCACAATCAGGGCTATACTTAATGCAGATATTATTAAATATTGGAAAGTATTAGACACAGCATTCCTTCTTCGGATTTATAACCATGAAGTGTATTAGATCACCGTCATAACTTACAAGCACAGTACTATGCTTTTATAGTAAGAAACTTAGCCCAGCTTCATGTTTAACTAACTAAAATTATACTAATTATTTTTATTTTTCAGAGACACATATTCTCATAAAGACAATGAACCTTAGCTGAACAATGCTGTTCATAAATAAATCTGATACAAAAAAACCGCACCTAGAAAACTCTAAGTGCGGTTTTTTTTGTATCAGTACAGTATTTAAGTGATTAATTAACATTAACCACTTAAATCTTTATACTTTCTCTTTGATTCTCGCTGCTTTACCCGTCAAACCACGTAAGTAATAAAGCTTTGCACGACGTACTGAGCCTTTACGCTTTACTTCTATGCCTGCAATTGCGTGGCTGTATGTTTGAAATACACGCTCAACGCCTTCGCCGTATGATATTTTACGCACTGTAAATGCAGAGTTTACACCACGGTTTTTGACAGAGATTACAACACCTTCAAAAATCTGAATACGCTCGCGGTCGCCTTCTTTTATTTTTAGTGAAACGGCAACCGTATCACCTGGTGCAAACTCAGGCAGGGCTGCTTTGTTGCTCATTTGTTCGGCTTCAATCGCCTGAATAATCGTGCTCATATTAACTCCTAAAACTACATAAAATGATTCAATTAGAATCACTGTCTTTTAAATATTCATCCAGTAGCTTTTTATCATCGCTACTTAATGCATTGTCTTTTGCGTCGTTCTTTAACAGATCAGGTCGTCGTTGAAACGTTCTGCCTATTGCTTGTTTTCTACGCCATTGTGCTATCGCTTTATGGTCACCGCTTTTCAACACCGCCGGAATTTGCAAACCTTCTACAATTTCTGGTCTGGTAAAGTGTTCACAATCTAACAAGTTCTCTGTAAAAGAATCTTGCTCAGCTGAGCTTTCATGACCTAGCACATCGGGTAATAATCGCGTTATCGCATCTATTATTACCATCGCGCCTAACTCGCCACCGCTTAAGACATAATCCCCAATGGACCATTCTTCATCGACTTCAAGCTCTATTATGCGTTCATCTATGCCTTCATAACGACCGCATAATAGTATTAAACCTTGTTGATCATTTGGCTCATTCGAACTTTTTGCAAAACTGTTTGCAAATTCTCGCACTGCTTTTTGATCTAACTTCTTACCTTGTGGGCTTAGGTAAATTACCTTTGCCGTTTTATTCGTTGCTTCTCTTGCGGCGCGTATTGTTTTTAATAAACACTCCGCTTTCATCACCATTCCCGGACCACCACCATAAGGTCGATCATCCACGGTTCGATGAACATCTTCGGTAAAATCCCGAGGATTCCAACAATGTAACTCTATCAGTCCGCGTGTTGCTGCTCGTCCTGTTACACCTACTTGGGTAACGGCTTCTACCAACTCGGGTAAAAGTGTAATCACATCAAAACGCATTTATGAACCTTTTCCTAATAAAAGGCTAAAAGTCAGGATCCCAATTCACTACCATGAGCGAATCTTCTAAACTGACTGATTTAACATAGTCATCAATAATGTAAGGTACTAAGTGTTCTACGTTTTCACCTTCAGCATTCTTGCCTTTTATAGTAACTACATCATTACTACCTGTATTGAAAAGCCAATCAATCTTACCTAACTTCACACCTTCGGTATTTTCTACATCCAGACCAATAAGGTCTTTCCAGTAGTATTCACCTGCTGGCAACTTTTCAAGTTGATCACTGCTTACAGCAATCGTTGATCCTATTAACGCTTCTGCTTGATCGCGATATTGCACACCTTCAAGTGAAGCTATAATATTTTTACCTTGTGCTTTTCCGCCTTTTAACTTGACGGATTGCCACTGATCATCACCCTTCTTCTGCAAAAACCACTGCTTGTATTCGGTAATTTGTAGCCTTGGTGAAGTATGTGAAAACACTTTCACCCAACCTTTTAAACCCGACACACCAGATATTTCACCGAGTAATATATAGTCCTCAGGCAAACCTATGACTCACTTAGCTGGATTCTTCTTTAACTTCTTCT